>CAZFTG010000105.1:0-1520 GCA_964522205.1 uncultured Thermoproteales archaeon | reverse complement strand
AGGATTTACTCTATAAGGAGAGCTCTTGAAGGATTTAGTGAGAAATCATACTTTCAGATAGGGTAATAGCAGAGTTAGGTATAGTTGTGGCCTTATGAGGTAGTGGTTGTACGATCTCTAAATTCACTGGTTATTTCCACCATTTTTAATATCTCTTCAAACGATAAATCATGGTGGCTATGGTGATGTTCCTTAATGTGTCTAAGGACCCACGGTGGCAAGATTACTCTTCCCTTTGGTTTGTCAAATAATGGTATGTATGGCTTTAGATCTAAAACAGGGGTTTTATCCTCTGCATCAATATTGTCTATCAGTAATGTCCGTCCTTTCCTAGACAATAGTTTGACTGTTGTAATCCCTATTGGATTTGGCCTAGCAGGGAATCTAGTAGCGAATATTCCAAGCTCTGGGGTCCACTCAAACTTTGGCTTTATACGCAAGGTATTCCTTAACTTATCAGGCACCCTATTCAGCCAATATAAAACAATGAGATGCGAGAAGTACTCAATTTTCTCAAGTGCCCTTTCATACTCTTCTAGTATTTCTATGCACTTTCTTCCATCCTTAAGCTTTTTTACGAAACCTATAGGCTTAACTTTGAAGAACATAGACAAACACCACTAGGTAATCACTGGAATTATTTTCCCAATTGCTAAATAGACGCCTAGTATAGATAGGAGAGAGCCTGCGAGCACTAACGGAATAAACAACGTGCTCGTTAATGTAATCCAAGCCTTCATTGGCATGAATAATAAGAGGTAGAGAACCTTGCCTACAAAAGTTTGTGTGAAAAATGCTAGAGAGGCTGCTAAACTATAACATGAGAACTTACACCTGCCTCTATGAAAACCAAATACTATAACATCTAGAACGAGTCCTCTTAAAAGCCAAGCTACTAAAGCAGGTCCTTTAGCTCCAAAAAACGTCATGAGTAAGCCTGTTGTAAATCCAATTAGAGTTGATATCCCGGGTCTACTCGATATCTTCATTACGACTATAAAGAGAGCAGTACAGAATATCGCATCAATAGTTACGTGCGCTATACTTACTCCAAACATAGGAGATACTAAGAAAAACTTGTTGAGTAAGGCTATGGCGAAGATGAGGGCTGAGGATATAGAGATTAGTGAAATAGTACGTGTATCCATTTTATAACCTCTCTGATCTGTAATAGTAATACTATTTAAATTTTCTCGTAACACTATCTTACTCTTTTATTAGTTTTCTTTGAATGTTTAGGAGCAAGAAGAAAGCTGAAAGGCTAAAACTCGGAGGCTAAGAAGTGAGCTAGGAGAAAGAGGTAATTCAATTAAAGAAGATTATAGATAGTTGCCAATAGTTGCTAATACTTCGATTATCTTATATTTGCTCTAATTTTAGATCTGGTAGTTAGAGAGTTAAATGAGTGGTGGAGGGTGAAGTGAAAATTTAATTAGAGATTACATAAACTTAAAGTGGGATAACCATGAAAACGGGATATTTGCTCTCAATACTAGTGCTCGTTGTATCCATGCTTGTAC
>CAZFTG010000104.1:0-1570 GCA_964522205.1 uncultured Thermoproteales archaeon | reverse complement strand
ATGTCTCTACCTTGTCAAACTTCACTCATCCTCCTTAATCCTACTCCCTCAATTAAGTTAAGGAATATATAGAAGGAGATTTCTTTGAATGTATTTATTAGTGTTAGTATTCTTTTATATAATGGATAATTATGTCTGTAGATCTCTCGTTACCTAGGATTATTATTGAAGAGCTTAAAAGGAAGGCTGATGAAGTCGGTATATCTATAGGTGGATATCTATTTTGATACTATTGTTAGAGATAGTGATCCCAATATGGCCGTAAGAAGTACCTTAAAGGTGCTCAACAGCTTATTGAACAGGCAGAGGAGGAGATTAAGAAGGAGAATCTTAGACAAGCTTCAGAGAAAGTATGGGATGCATGTGCACTTGCAGTAAAAGCTTATGCACTAGCTAGGAAGGGTGCTAGATTAGAATCCCATAGGGATTTATGGGTGTACAAGAATGAGATTGCAAAAGAGATTGGCGATTGGGTCAGAATAGTATTTAAACTCGCCGATTCCATGCATAAAAACTTCTATGAAAATCTAGCGACGAGAGAAGATGTGGAAGATGTACTTAAAGAGGTGAAGAAGCTCGTTAAATCTATTACAAGATCTATTAAGGAATGATTCAATAGCTTACATGGCGTTAATGAGGGAAATACCTAGTGTGCAATTATCATCTACTATAGGTAATTACGAAAGGTACATAATTTTAAGCATAGGAAGATCAATTAGGTAGTGAAGACTATAATAGTAGTGGATGTAGATGCACTTGGAGAAGTGGCGTAGGCTAGAGGAGGAGGCTAGGAGGATTAGAAGAGAGGAAGCAGACTGGAAATTCATAGAAAAGCAACCACCAAAAATAAGAGCAGCACTAAAGTACTATGTCGAAGTTGGAGATCTCTATGTTGCATCGAGAATAGCAGGATTGACGATAGATGAATTCAATAGACTTAGGATTAAGGCGAGAATACCGAATGTAGCTTAGGTGTTACCATGGACTTCGCTATTGCCGATACATGCTTCTTAATAGACTGGTCCCTATGGAGACGTAGGGATGCGATATTTGAACTGTTCAGGACAATCTTTGTCCCTGAGACTGTTATGAGAGAGGTAGTAAGTGCTGATACTATAGAGTGGATAACTGACGCCTTGATAAAGGGAGTGTTATCACTCTTTACGGAGACTCCAGATATCCTAGAAGAGGCTAGAGTACTAGTAGAGAAGAGCAGATCCATTCCTGTGCTAAGAGGAGTAGATCTTCCGGAGGCTATATGCCTAGTAGTAGGTAGGAGGAGGGGATATATTGTCCTTACTGAAAACAGAGGAGCATTAATGATAGCCGACATACTCGAGGAGTACAGAAAGGTGGAAGTATGGAGGGCATTAGAGGTCATAGCTAATCTCATTAAAAAGAGACTATTGAGGACTAGAGATCCTACAGAAATATTTAATGAGTATGAAAGAGAAACTTATCATAGATTTCCAAGAGAAGAACTGGAGGTAGTGATAGATGAGCTTAGAAGAGAAGTTGGAGAAGTGGCGTAGGCTAGAGGAGGAGGCTAGGAGGATTAGAAGAGAGGAAG
>CAZFTG010000103.1:0-1594 GCA_964522205.1 uncultured Thermoproteales archaeon | reverse complement strand
TACTCCTCGAATATAGTCTCAAATTCACGCTTACGTCTTAATCTCAGTATCACTATTATTGATATTACTCCTACTACTAGACATGTACCTACTAGAAGTGAGAACTCTAATAATGATAGAGGATTTCCGAAAAGTACGACTACAACATCTAGAGAAACCCTCCACTCGACAGTGGTCTCATCTGCTAAGAATGGTTTAGTAAAACTATATTCTCGTCCTTGGTAGTCTATTATGAGGATGTACTTTTCAGCTCTAGCATATCTGGGGATACACTTGAATACAGCAGTACCGGAGACGTCTGTGTAGTCCTCCTCTATTTTCTTAAGTGTACCATCTGCTAGCTCTATCATGAGCTTTACATGTGCGCCCTGTATGGCATTGCCCAGGAGATTTACCACTTTGAGTACGAGGTCTTGAACAGCTCCTATTAGCGAGATCACGCCATCGTTATTCACCTCTAGAGTCTGCTCGTGTATGATCACTCCTCTATACTCCACAGTAATAGGGTAAGTCCCTTTGGGCAGTAGAGAGTATCTAGTCTTGCCCTCATAATCAGTCTTAAGTACTAATACTCTTTCATTAGGTAATACCACTTTTACTGTTGAGTTGGATATAGGTTGTTCTGAGGGATCTACTACCTTAAATGATACTCTATAGAAGTCATGTTCTACTGGAAGGGTATAGCTCTTTTCTACCTTTATTGTCTCCTTAATTAGAGTTATATCGCCTAATTCTCCACTATGCCATACTATCTCTAAGTGATATGTCCCCTTTAACAGCCTTTTAAAGGGTTGACTATCACCTACGAGTCTCCAGTTTTCATCGTAGAGCTTTATACTGAATTCATCAATTTTAGGACACCTATGTCCTTTTAGATCAATTCTGAGAGTATAGAGTGGAAGTTTTACATATACTACTGTACTATTCACTTCTACAGTACCTTTAAAGTATCTCGTACCCCATATCTTACTATTCCATACTATCTCATAGGGATAGGAGCCCTTGAGTAGGTAGCTAAACCTGACCACACCTTTCAGTGCAGGTCTATTCACGTATTGTCCTGCTATTGCCCTCAATTCAACGTTATCTAGGAGTTCTCCCTCATAGTCCGTTATGTGGATCTCTACACTCTTAATTAGGGGTATTATAATATGTTCCTCTACATAGCTCTTATCTCCTAGGGCTGCTTCTGAGAGCTCTATGCTCTTTCTACATACCTCTCTCTCGCTCGGTATTCCATTCCAGCGTATTCTAAAGTCTACGATAATAGTGTAGTAGTCGAATGGTATGAGATCGAAGATCACATAACCACTTTCAGTAGGCTGTACAGGGCCTTCTACAATCGTATCGCCTCTTAATAGCTTAACCTTTACTTTATCACTTTCGATGGGTATCCCTTTTTCATCCGTTATGAATACTCTTATGGCCCCCACTCCACACTCTAGATCTACAGTTTGTATACACCTACTTCCATCAACACTGAAACTTCGATCTTCAAGAACTGTTCTCCCTCGCCATTTTATCTCCTCTATAATATAATCTCCATAGGGGAGTAGTACCTCTACTTCACCATTACTATTGGTCGAGTAAGCGC
>CAZFTG010000102.1:0-1692 GCA_964522205.1 uncultured Thermoproteales archaeon | reverse complement strand
AGATCACACGCAGGATATGAAGCCGATATTGCTGAAATGACGATAAGAGAAGTATTGGAAATCTCTTATCTAATAAGATACATTATTAAAAATAGTATAAGTATAAACCCATGAGAGTTATGTTACTTACAGAGAGACTTCGCACAGAAGAGCTAGGATTCCTAGTGGGTGGCAGGAGAATATTGGCATATACTCCACCCCTCTCCGATGTAAGACTATATATCCTAGTAAAATCGGCCTTTAATGCAACTATCTACGAATTGATGACCAACTCTATTATAGCATTGGTAGAGCCAGGCACTGAAAAAGCCTATCTCCACAAAATAGGATTAAACGAGTGGACTTATGGAATACTACAACTAGCTAGATACGGTCTACTGGAGTTCAAAGAGGTAGATGAGACTATCGAAATAGATCTGAAGAGAGGAGTTGATAGAGAGCTTAGAGAGCTTCTAGAAGAGTACAGACATACCTATTTCTCACCACACTCCCATCTCGACTACCTACTCCACAGGTTCTCAGATAAGTATCCAGGACTATGGCAGCTCATCAAGATATACTATGAGAATAAATCCGTGAATCCGAAAACCGTAGACTCCCTAGTGAGTAGTGTCCTAGAGTATGCTGAACTACTAGACGTACAACTGAGTGAAGAGAAGGAGAGAGTACTCAGAGATAGTAATACATACATCGTAAAAAGGCTAGAGGAGGCCATAGAGCTGGCCTACACCTGTTTAGACATGGATCCCCCTTTCTCAAAAGCGTATAATATTAAAACTAGAAACTCTGTTAGGAGAAGAATACTAGAGTACATAAGGTCTGAGGTATCCAGAAGGGCACCCATAGATGATGCAGAAAAGATACTCCTGGATAGATTAGATAGCATCTGGAAGCTCATAAACGATAAACATAGGATGGCTGTAGACAAGCGTATATGGAGATACCAAGTGATAGCGCTTTGCAGGAAGATGAGGACCGATAGCACATTAGTAGATAGGCTTCTAAGTGGACTCGAAGAGAGACATGAGCACCACCCGAGAACCTCGGAAAGAGCTTCAGTCTTGAGAGAGGAGGATATCGTGTACTCTAGTAGATATAGGTATACATTAGAGTATACAGCAAAGTTATTCGATGAACTCAAGAAGGTATTACGCGAGGCCAGAGAGACCTATGACGATCAACTACTACTGCTATTACTTGAGGAAGCCTACAAGAAACTGAAGGAGTTGAAGAGAGTCCTCGGAGAACTGGCTAATATGGCATGGAGAGCGAGAGACAGTAATGCTTATCAGATGTATATAGAATCCCGCACGGAGATAGATAGTATGTGTAGAGAGGTAAAGGAAGAGATAGAGCGCTTAGAGTGGGAATTAGAAGAAGAGCAAAGAGAGGACTTACGATAAGATCTACATCCCCCTCTAGGCAGACAGTTGCCTCCTATTCTACTTCAACACTCTTAGGCACTACGTATACCTCTAAGCTCTCAACCCGATATTCTAACAATTAGAGTTACTATTACTAAAAGCCCACGAGTTCATGGACTTAAAATGGGTATTTTCTTATTTAGATCTATACATCTACGCTATTTTTATTTACCAGTTGATTAATTTAATGCATGGACATGTTCCCAGTTGAGGTAGTACTACAGACTTGTGCTCTTACCTGTGGAATTCTCCTAGTCTACTTCGGCTA
>CAZFTG010000101.1:0-1764 GCA_964522205.1 uncultured Thermoproteales archaeon | reverse complement strand
CCAGATATCCCTATGGAATGGTGAGCTTACCAGTGGTAGTTCGGGTAGCTATAGTAGGCGCAGGGTTCATGGGTCAACTGGTTCATATACCTAACTTCCTAAAGGTCAAGAACTGTGAAGTAGTAGCCCTATGCGATAAAAGGGAGAAACTGGGTAGAAGTGTGGCAGAAAAATACCGTATACCCCGATTCTACAACTCCCATGAAAAACTGATAGACTTAAAGGATATAGATGCATGTGTCGTAGTCGTAGCAGACGAGCTTCATGCTCCAATAGCAATAGATCTACTGAAATCTGGAAAACACGTATTTGTCGAAAAGCCCATGTCCACTAACCTAGATGATGCAAAGGAGATGTGTAGTGCTGCAGAGAGTGCTGGATGTATACTGATGATAGCGTATATGAAGAGATTTGATTCGGGATGTCGATTAGCAAAGAAGTTACTAGGAGACTATGCACTAAGAGAGAAATTGGGCGATATAACGTTCGTAAGAGTACACTGTTATGGGGGAGATTGGGTTTGTGGGCTAGATAAGTCTATACCCTATCTTAAGACTGAGGAGAAGCCTCCAAGAGTAGAACCAAGACCTCCAACATGGCTTCCCATGGAGGAATATGGAAGATTTAGAGCTTTCAATAATATATACTGTCATGATATAAATCTAATGAGATGGTTTCTAGGAGAACCTAAAGAGATCTTATTTTCAACCTTCAAGAATGGGTATCATAGTTCGGTTTTAGCCTATGAAGACTTTAATGTGAACCTTGAGACTGGGTTTATAAAGGCAAACTTTTGGGACGAGGAGTTCAAGATGTACTTTGAAAATGGATGGATTGAGGTAAATCTCCCTCCACCCCTATTAAGAAATGTACCTGCAAGAGTTGAAGTATACGAAGGAGGTAGAGGAAGAGTCCTAAGAGAACATTGGGCGGAATGGGAGTGGAGTTTTGAAAGAGAAGCTCAACACTTCATAAACTGTATTGAAAGAGGAGAGGAACCTTTGACAAGTGGGAAGGACTCTATAAATGATGTAATATTAATAGAAGGTATATATAGGAAGTTCCTAGAGGAATCTAAATGACATAAACTAAATTATTTTCATTTAAGAAGTACTAAGTCACTAGGACTTTTCACAATATCGAGCTTGATCTGTTAAAACCACTATAGAGGAAAACTGCTGAAGAGCGAATTCCGTATTGATAATAGTACTATGTTTAGTTTAGCTGTATAGTGCATCGACTCAGGTAAAATGAGAAACCACTCGTTATCTATTATGTTAAGCCTCTAAGTTATGCGCATATGGTCCTGGCTTTATTCCTTTGAATATCTCTGATGCAAAATTACTTATCCAATTAGCCGCTTCTTTATTGTTAGCACTTTTTGAATGAGACACTTCTAATTTTAGGTAGCCAACTATGCTTGTGATGAAGGTAGTGGATATGTCTCCGGTAGCGATATGAAGGATACTACTCCTAATACCTCAGCTATAATGAGAAATACTCCAGTTATAAGGGATCCGACCATTGGTCCAACCGCTGGTACTATAGTGACTATGGTGAAAACTGATCCTATAAGTAGTAAAAGGCCTACTGTCTTAAACATATTTACACCTGTTAGCTCTGCGATTCTATTACAACTACGCCTTGCAAAGACTCCACTTATAATAAACACTACCCATTCTACTATGAGTGCTATCATCATGATAAGACTAAGGGATCCTATAATAGCTGGAATTACTATTGAGAAGTATATCACTGTTCCTA
>CAZFTG010000100.1:0-1784 GCA_964522205.1 uncultured Thermoproteales archaeon | reverse complement strand
TGAAGAGATCCTAAAAGAAAGAAGTAGATTTTAAGATTATAAGGATGAGTTGAGTACTAGAGTGTCTTTATGAACTCCTCTATGAGTCTGTTTATTTCCTCAGCCTTTTCATAGAGTACTAGATGGCCAGCATCCTTTACTACGACTAGTTTGGACTGTGGTATAAGCTCTGCTATCTCTCTACTGTAGTCTGGTGGTGTGACCTTGTCATCCTCTCCAACAACTATCAGGGTTGGACACTTAATCTCCTTGAGGAGTGTACTGGCATCATAGTCTCTATAGTATTTCGAGTACCTATAGACGTGAGCTGGTAGGCTCTCTATGTACTCTGTATTATCCTCCATGAAGTCCTCGAAGATATTATCTGGGGTCTTGCTACTAAAGAATACACTCCTGTACAGTCTCACTGTGAGTGGGTTTTTCTTAAAGAGAATGGGCTTCCATAGGACTGCTGGCAGATACCATATTATTTTATCTAAGGTGTCGGGTTTATACTTCACCAGTGATCCTATGAGCACTAATCCCATAATCCTCTTCTCGGCTGCATAGGCTTGAGTGATCATCCCCCCAAAGCTATGTCCAATGAGTATAGACTTCTCTGGCGCTATTCCAAGCTTATCGAGTAGGCTATCCAGATCTCTCAAGTAGTCCTCTAGGCATACTACTTCGGGTTTATCGGATCCACCGTATCCTCTCTGATCGTATGCTACTACTCTATACTTCTCCCTGAGGTACGCTATCTGATACTTCCAATTACTTATCTGTCCTGGAGATCCGTGGAGGAATACCAGTACTTTCTCAGTTTCATAGCTTCTCTCTCTTCCCGAATCGTAGACTTTTAATCCTATATCGTCTACTCTTAGGGTAAAGCACTTACTTTCTATCTCCCTAGTGAGCTCAGAACCCACTCCATCACCTCCAGTATCACATATCTACCTACTTCTGTTGAGCTCTCTCCACATCCAGTGGAATACAAAGAGCTCCCTGTGGCGTGATCCATCTCTCTTTCTTCGCTTATATCTTCTAATCACTTTCTTCTTCATGAGCCCCTTAGAGAATAGGGTTGTGAGGATAAAAGTATTATCAGTGAGTTTCTCCCCACTAAGGTGGCCGACTTCTACCCTTTCGTACAGAAATAGTTTAAAATCGCACTAAAATCATTGTATAGTATTTCAACTATAAAAACAATGATGGATGCTTATACTCCAGCTCCTTAATTTTAGCATACGTTCTATCATAACTCACCAAGATTTCCCTTTCCTCTAATGCTGTGGCTGCATGTAAACTGTCAAAGAACGTGAGATCATACTTGTCTCTGAGGTACCATGCTCTCGTAAAGTGAGAGGGACTCGAAGTCAATACTGAAATATCATAATATTTCAGTGTGTCGTTTAATACTTGATAGAACTCAGGTGTTTTAACTATTAAGCTATGAGACATTATTAGTAAATCTAGCTCAATAAGAGAATAAGGAGATAGTTTTACTGACGCTAGATTGTTCAACAGCTTCTTAACGTCTTTGTGATGCCTGTCGGTTCTGGATGCTAACGCTATTATGATGTCGGTTTCTATCAGAACCATCGCTTCTTTACCCTCTTCAGCCCCTCCTTTTCAGCTATTTTCCTTAATTCTGCTATCTCCTTTTCCACATCAACAGTTCCCTTTATTACAGTTTGGGTTAGAGCTTCTGTAGGGTTCTTAAAGGATTCTATTATTAATTTCCCTCCTTCAATGCGCACTTTAACAACGCGCTTTAAGTTAAGCTTTCTCCTAATGAAAGCAGG
>CAZFTG010000099.1:0-1816 GCA_964522205.1 uncultured Thermoproteales archaeon | reverse complement strand
CTCTGGCATACTGGTAGGAGAGAGGAGGCTGTAGGATACCTAGGTTCTATCGCCATATCCCTCGTAACCACAATCCTGATCATAATGCTACTGAATGTGGAGACTATATCCAGGCTTAGTGACATTCCCATAGAGGCTCTGGACTACAGTAGGGCTATCGATACCGTACAGCACATAGTCGATGTGGTTAGTGATAGGATGAAGTGGACTGCATGTCTCATGCTAGGCCTAGCATACGCGGAACTGATAGCCATGGTCGTGGGATCCGCTGTTGGAGGACCAGTGGGTGCTACTACTGCTAGTGGTATCGCTAAGGCCGCTACCATGGCCCAGATATCATCATCACTAGGAGTAGGTATGCTCAAAGGACTAATGTACGGTTACAATAAGATGATGCTTTTCTTCGCTATAGTACTATTATTACTGAAGATCGGAGTACCTCTGGGCTTTCAGCTCATAACATTCTCCTCATGCCTACTAGTCGTCCCTAGAGCGAGGAGATTAGGGATTACCTTAATAGCCTTAGGTTTAGTGCTAGCCTTCGCACTACCGGCAGCTGTAAACATGGCCGACCTACAGTTCTCGTTAGAGAGGGTTGAGCTCAGTAGAGTCCCCCCAGATAGGTATGGAGTACTGTATGTGGAGGGTCTACCACCATATACTCTAGTCGTCTTGGAGGATGAGCACCTCTACTCCCTCCAGACTAATGCCTATGGTAGGAAGCTAGTACTGATACCCGTTGGAAACTACACGGCTACATCTACTACTGCATACTGGCTCACATTCGAACAGCACTCTAGAGTACTCATCTTTCAGGCAAATGCCCCTATAACACACTGGCGTGGTAAGGGTAAGTACATCTCGGATGGAGTATTCTACTACAAGGGCATCTACTCAATCCTGAAACTAGATCTACCTGGGGACTTCATAGTGAATTCGACTGGAGTCTATGGGTGGGGTAGTATTGTGGAAGGAAGAGGTAAGGTTAGCCTCCTCTCAGTGAATACTAATGGCTCACTATCCTACACCATGTACTTCTTCGTGAACAGTTCTAGAACTATGTTCTTCGTGGGGAATAGGCCTAGTATAGAGGTTTTGGGGTATAATATCAATGGTAGTTGGGGAGACAATCCAGTAAACTTCACCCTAGAATATAAGATCTTAAAGTCTAATATTGGAGAGCTTAAGAAATACTATAACGTCAGCTGGGTCAGTACTGAACTACTACAAAGGCTATACTCCAACTACGTAGAGTGGTATGGGAGGCAGTACTGGCTTAGAGAGGACTACATAAGGGCTGTGAGGAGATATTCACCACTATACCCAAATCCAAGAGTCTACATAAGACCACCCATGGATGAGGAAGAGTTCAGAGAATATGCCAACCACAGACCACCAGTGTATAAGGTTGTAGTAGAGTGTAGACAACTCCCAAACACTACAGCCAACCCCAAGTGGTTTGCATCCGTTAGGATAAGCATGCCACCAAGTAGGCCATGGACATTCCACCCATGGATGTTCTACAACCCATACACTAGACTATGTCAAGAGATATTAGGGAATCCCAAAATCATGGCCATATTCGGAGAGCTGATAAAAGCTAGCGTAGTGGCCGAATTCATACTCAAGAACTTCATATTCATACTACTCGCATCAGATGTACTCGCAGGAATATTTGGAGGAGTATCGATCACAGGCTGGATTACGGGGATGATATGGAACACCGTACTGAGAACCTGTGTCATATCGATAGCAGCATTCGTAGCTGGAGTAGGTGGAGCTATCAAAAGGAGCATCCTAGACAGGTACTTGGGAA
>CAZFTG010000098.1:0-1885 GCA_964522205.1 uncultured Thermoproteales archaeon | reverse complement strand
AGTAGATAGGATATTGTTGGGGCTATGTCTATCAGCTTTATTGGATCTCTAATCTCCTCACCTTCAGCAATTCCGGGTCCTTTGACTATGAATATTCCATTCACTGTAAATTCTCCTACTCTAGTGATAGGTTGATAGTAGGCATGTGCTCCAAAGACTCTCTCAGCTCTCCACGTGTATCCCTTTTTAAGCTCATCTAAAGACATAAACTCACTATCTAATCCCTCTAGAATTCCATCGAAAAGTTGGTAACCTGGTTTTAGATAATAGATCACATCTCCAATAGTCTCAGCTACTCTCTCCCTATTTCCCACATACGGATCTTCCTCTTTCCTTACAGCTAACTCCACTGGACATACTCCACTTTCTTCATCTTTAATGTCGTATAGAGCCTTGATCACCTCTTCTCTTACTTCTTCATACTCACTAGGGCTAACTATCCCACTAGGATCTCTACCCTTTAGATTAACCCATATATAAGCTGGTTCATAATATGGAAAAGCTTTTGTCCTAGACCAGTCGACTCGGTACTTATTTAACTTTTCATCCCATTTGTAGGCTAAGAGACCTGCATCCACTAATGCTTTCCTTATGGAAACTACATTCCATGATGGCACAGCTCCATGGTCAGACACTACCACCACTAATGTGTCATTAGATGTACATCTATCCAAGAGGCTTTTCAAGAACTCATCAGCAATTTTATAGGCAAGTTTCATTCCTTCATCAGCTTTCTCAGCCCTTATTTCATCATAAAATGGTGAACCTCTATATGAGAACTTTAGGAACCTATGGTTAGCGGAATCGAATATATGGTAGTGTAGAAAGCACATTCTCCATCCTCTGGTTCGCTTCAAGTAGCTTATCACTCTAACTAAACCTCTAGCTTCCCTTGCCATACCGACTAGGTAGGGATACTCCTTACCATAAATTACATAGTCCTTCCCGACTTCTTCGAAGAAACCCTCGGGTAAGCCAGTCCTTCTTACCAATTCCTCTCCTAGTTCATTTGGTCGAGCCCACTTATCAACATTAATTATTCTTGAAAACTCTACTCTTATGAGCTGGCCGTCTTTAGATAATTCTAAAATTCTGATCTTGAAAAGTCCCTTAAGCTTTCCATACTTAGTGTTTAGAGTTATCGGAATCCAATCGCTCCACTCTGAACGTTTAATGATATACTTCTTATCATTTTGCACGAGAATTATACTATCGTAGCCTTCTCCCTTTGAGTCGATTATGTAGAGATCCAGTAAGATGGGAGATATTAACATCTCACTCTCTTCTATTTTTACCCTAGCCTTCATGATAGGAGAGAAGCTCTCTAACCCTTCAACTTCTTCAATCTTGCTCACGAGCTTGATGGGTTTTTCTTTCTTTACTGGAAGAGTGCTGTATGTACAGCTGTCAACCACTACTTTAGGTGGTACGCTAGGCATAGACCATGATCCGACTATCATGTACCCTCTCTTTAATCTACTAGTCCAGCCTGCTGGATAGTTGACTACTAGAGTCTTGATTTTATACCTATCTGCAACTTCCCAAATGTATTCAGCTCTACAAAATTCAGCTAGTTGCCCACGATATCTCAACTTCAAGCCTAATTCGAGGGGTTCTCCAGGAAAGTGGAGGTAAAAGCTAGTTACACCGTGAATAGCTGTAGTGGCTCCAGTAGCTATTGTAGTCCAGTTTGTAGGAGTGTCACAGGGAGGGCATGGAACTGCCTCAGCAACTACACCCTTTGATATCAAGCTCTCAAAAGTTGGCAATTCTCCTTCTGAAACGAATTTCCTTACAAAGGACAACATAGCTCCATCTAATCCTATCACAATAACATCTCTAACCCTCTTCATAGTATTTTCACCTAACTCGTTATCTTTGTATA
>CAZFTG010000097.1:0-1934 GCA_964522205.1 uncultured Thermoproteales archaeon | reverse complement strand
CGACAAAGAGTACTTTAACTATAAGAGGAAGCTCACTAACAAGACTCCTTAATTTTGAGGAAGTAGTTAAACTGAGTCCTAATCCTCTCTTGAGTGATGCTTATCCTTGCGTACGAAGCCGTCATCTTATCTCACTCTCACCACCTTTTGCTATGTGGACAAATCGAGAGAGGATTGAATATTACGATCAGCTCACTCTGAATAAAAGATCTTTATTCAGAGTGAGGATTTCAATTTTAACCCAAAGTAGTGGAGAATACCTTTTTGAATGGTCTCTTCCTTCATATGCTTGACGTAGAGTTCTAAGGGGATATGAAGATGAATATAAAATCTCCAATTCCCCACTACTCTCTTTTAAACTGATAGTAGCATCACAACCATGCCTAGCAGTAATAAGCTCTTGTACTATTGATAAATGTTTTGAACCAATTTTCATCCTAGCTTCAATCCACTAATGTTTTCCATCAGCATGTGGAATCTTGATCAACACTTTACTGGTTGAAAAATAATCTGAAAATTTCTCCTTCTGTGCGTAGTATCTCTACTATATTCCCACAGGTATTACACTCGTATACTCATCTTAAATTGGTTATTTTTATCAGTACTCCTCACACTTTACCATAAAGTAACTCCTAGGATGTTTGCAGGAGGGACATTCTTCTGGAGGCTCTCTACCATAGTGGACATATCCACACTCCATACACACCCACCAGACGTCTTTATCTTTCTTGAAGACTGTTCCAGCTTCCACTTCCTTTAACAGTTTTTTGTACCTCTCCTCGTGATGCCTCTCTGCTTCTGCTATAGCCCTAAGCCTCTTTGCAATATCGGGGAGCCCTTCTTTTTCAGCTACATCAGCAAATTCAGGATACATTTCAGTATACTCATAATGTTCTCCAGCTATTGCTGCCTTTAGATTGTCTACTGTACTTCCAAGTGTTGTTGGTACTACAGTATCTATTTTGATCTCCTCTAGCTTTCTTCCGGCTTTCTCTATGAGTTCATTTAAGAGTTTAAATATAGTTTCTGCATGTTCTTTTTCATTCTCTGCTGTAATAGAGAATATCTCGGCTATCTGTTCATATCCCTCTTTCCTAGCTATACTTGCATAAAAAGTGTAGCGATTCCTCGCCTGACTTTCTCCAACAAACGCCTTTGCTAAGTTCTCCAAGGTTCTCATAGCATTTCCACCTCTAATATTCTTATTTCGATCATATATGTTCTCCAATAGATTTATAAGTTATTGAGTATATAAATACTATGGTTCGAATTTCGGACCTAGATCTCATAAGAATACTCAAGGAGGATGCGAGAACACCCTTTACAAGGATAGCAGAGAAGTTCTGTGTAAGTGAAACTGCTATCAGGAAGAGGGTAAAGAAGCTATTAAATAAGGGGGTAATAAAAAGGTTCACAATAGAGATAGATCCTAAGAAGCTTGGCTTTGAAGTTACAGCATTGATAGGCGTAGATACTGAGCCAGAGGCCTTCATTTCTGTAATCGAAAAGATGAGAGAGATGGAGAAAGTTATCAGTCTATACACTTCAACAGGTGATCACATGCTATTACTAGAAGGGTGGTTTAAGAATACAGAGGAGCTTGTGAAATTTGTCGAGGAACTACAGAAGATCAAGGGTGTCACAAAAGTATGCCCAGCGATAATACTAGAGAAGATAAAGTAAACATTGAAGAGGGGCATAGAACTACTACACTGAAACGTATGCATATGCATACGTTTTTCCTTGACAACGACTTCGAAATTCACTTAGTCCCTTGTATATAGCCGAGTTCTTTAAGGATTCTACGAGAAAGAGCAATCGCCCTTCTAGCAGAGTTAAGAGCTCTATCTGCATCCTCCTTATTATATATATCCCAGGGGGTAAGTCCTCTAAGAGGTTCACCATAAGTAGCTCTACCATGCTCTGGAGCTAGG
>CAZFTG010000096.1:0-2171 GCA_964522205.1 uncultured Thermoproteales archaeon | reverse complement strand
GGAAATATTGCCCACGATCTCTCTGGGAACGATAATCATGGAACTATCCATGGGGCAAAGTGGGTGACAGGAAAAATAGGTGGAGCACTATTCTTCGATGGTGTAGATGATTATATAGAGATCCCTTCCTCCTCCTCTCTAAACTCCATAGTCTCACAAATTACTATTTTAGCTTGGGTCAAGACGAACTATACTCAAAGGGGAACTATAGTAGCTAACTGGTACTATGATAAATCCGTTGATCCTAAAGTAAACAAGAGAAGTTACGTATGTACCGTGAATGAAGATGGAAAACCCGATTTCGGGTTAAGTGGAGATGGTAAAAGTGGAACCTTCATAAAATCTGTAGAAAGCATTGATAGAAATGAGTGGACTCATCTAGCATTCGTAAGTAACGGCTCCACTATGAGTATATATGTAAATGGAAGATTAACAGCATCAGCAGAAGCTCCATCTGAGATCTATAGGTCGAATAGAAACGTGTACATAGGAGTGTGGAATGCTAAAGAACCTGAAGGACCAGAGTTTAACACCTTCTTTAAGGGAATAATAGACGAGATAAAAATCTACAGGAGAGCGCTTAGCTACGAAGAGATACTTCAAGACTATATGAGGGGTACAGGAAAGGGAAGGATAAGTGGAAAAGTGACGTATAATGGAAAGCCACTTAGTGACGTCGACGTCAAATGTCTATACCTAGACTACTCTACTAGAACAGATGAGAATGGGTTCTTTGAACTAGAGCTCCCCTACGGAAGTTATATGCTCAAGTTCTCAAAGCCGGGATACATGGTTGAGCTAGTAGTGGTCGAGACAAATAAGACGGTTAACATTGAGATGAGAAAAGCGAAGAAAATAATCTACATTGCTAAAGAGGGTGGAGATTACAACTGTGATGGAATCGATGATCATATCGAGATAAATGCAGCTATTGAGACACTTTCAATGATAGGGGGTGGAACTGTACACTTAAGAGAGGGTACATATACTATCAGCGACTCGATAAATTTATGCTCTAACATAGTCTTTGAAGGAGAGGGTGAAGATAAGACTGTAATAAAGCTAGAAGATGGGAATACAAAGGAGTTCTGGGCTTTAATCAATATCAAGTATGCAAATAATGTGACAGTAAGGAACTTTACATTAGATGGAAATAAGGATAAATGTCCAGTTCCCAAGGGAATAAATAGTGATGTAGACGCATTCGACATCCAGTACTCTGAAAATATAGTAATAGAATACGTAAATATAATCGACTTCTGGACAGATGGTGTCGAATTTGTCCATTCAAATAATGCCTTAGTTGATAATGTGAAATGCATTCAATGTGGACACGAAGGATTAAGGGCTATCTATAGTGATTATATAGTCTTTTCAAACAACTATATCTACTCTGCAGGTACGGGAAATGCGGGTATAAGAATCTACGAATCAAGCTACTGTATAATTGAGAAAAACTACTTCAACGTCTATGGATTTGGAATTCTGATCAATCCCCAAGGAGGGGTTCCATGTGGAAACAATATCTATAGGGATAATTACATAGAAGGTCATTATGGATTACCTGGAATAGCATTATGGCCATGGGATACTGAAATTAGTAATGAAACATTTATCAGAAACATTATCGCAAAAACCGATGGAACACAGGAGCCTCATGGTCATGGAATCGAACTTAGAACAAGAGGGACATCAAAGCTTAGAGATATAAGAATAATAAATAATGTTATTAACAATGCGTGGCGATCTGGAATATATGTTGAAGATGGGGCAGATGTGAGTAATATTATCGTCAAAAACAACATCATTGTAAATAATCGTGAATATGGTATTTACGGAAAGGTGATCTCATCCTATAATGATGTCTGGAATAATGCCGCTGGTAATTATGGTGGTGGAGCATCTCCTGGAAAGGGAGACATATCCGTAGACCCTCTTTTCGCTGATCCTGGTGGTGGTGATTTTCATCTTAAGTCTGAGTATGGTAGGTGGGATCCTGAGCTGGGCAAGTGGGTCTACGATAGTGTAACCTCCCCCTGTATTGATGCTGGTGATCCCGAGGATGATTATTCTAATGAGCCAGAGCCCAATGGTGGTAGGATAAACATGGGTGCTTATGGTAATACTCCAGAAGCCTCTAGAAGTCCGGGATTA
This sequence comes from uncultured Thermoproteales archaeon, assembly GCA_964522205.1. Taxonomy (GTDB): domain Archaea; phylum Thermoproteota; class Thermoprotei; order Thermofilales; family B20-G17; genus B20-G17. Next base: position 17 of record CAZFTG010000096.1, on the reverse strand, counting down.
GAAGTTCAGAGAGTAGA
>CAZFTG010000095.1:0-2200 GCA_964522205.1 uncultured Thermoproteales archaeon | reverse complement strand
GGTAAGTCCTCTAAGAGGTTCACCATAAGTAGCTCTACCATGCTCTGGAGCTAGGCTTTCAGCTATATCTGCTAATTCTTCGACTAGTTCTCTTGTATGCACTGGAAATTCGTTCAATAGCTCTCTTAGTTCGGGTGCTGGATCATGACTCCAACTCGGTATTCTGAAGAATGCTATGACAGCTTTAGCAGCATTTTCAGTACTTAGTTGTGATGAGGCGACCGTTCCCCGATAGTCTCCACGCCTGTAAGCATCTTCAGCATCTTTAAGATAGTGCACAGCAAGTTTTAGCCTATACGAAACTTCACCTAGGGGATTTATTTTCATAATGACATCCTCATAACTCTATAGGTTCTATAGGTCTTCCATTTCTTCTCTTCCAACCATACTTTCCATCAGGTGTTCTGTATCTAACGAGTTGTGCTTTTTCAATCAGTCTTCGTCCTTTCTCGATAAACGACTTTATCACATCATCTCTATCACTTATGATTATTGCATCTGCAATAATATTTATCATAAGGGATGATAATTCTAATTCTTTTTTAAGGAGTTCCTCCAGTCTAATGTCGACTAGAGTCACAGCCCTCTCGACATATCTCGTGATCACCTTGTATATTTTAGAGCGTACCTCCATTCCTCTGAGGTCTCGAAGAACTACGAGCACATCTACGTCACTATTCTCCTTTGCCTCAGAACGAGCCCAACTACCGAAGAGTACCATCCCTATAAATCTCTCCCCAAATAGCTTGCTCAATTCTCTTGAAGCAGCTGAAAGAGCTTCGAGTATCTTATCTAAACTAGTAGCATCTCCCTTCGACTTAGGGTTTAATAGAGGATTTTGCACATGAGATGAACACTTCTTGAACTCCATGCTCTCGAATAGTATTATCAAAACAACGCTTAAATAGATAACACTAGTAAACTAGAAGCCTGGATAGAGTAAGTCTTAAATTTTACAGAGATCCCGAGAGTTCTCCTGCCTCAGTGGGTTGATATCTTGATCAGTTATCTTAATCAATAGCACTTGAAATGAACCTCGAAAGTACAGTAGCAGTACTTGATTCCACATGTAGTTGGCTTAACTTCCAGGAAAGTTCTAGAAATATATTACATATATAAATAAATAAAACTAATAACATGTGGTAGAGACCTTGGTATTAGTATCCTTATTCCTTACAGTATTTGGGCATATAATTAAAGAGGGAAGACTCGAGAAAGAGGGAAAACTACAGAGATCATTACATAAGCTCTATGCTGTCTTAGAACCCTCTTTCCTCAGATTCTTAGACCGAATGATGACATCTGAGATCATAGGAGGAACTAGAATAGGAAGAGCAATACTCAAAATACTTTCAAAGATCCTATGGTTTCTCCCTCATGGTGTTGTAACAGATTACATAGCTCTAGAGCATCTTCTAACATGGATAGATTCACAGGAGAACTCACATATCGCAATAGGTCCCTGCGTGTGTAAAAAAGCTCTTGGTGTGCACGAGGAGCCCTATATGACTGATATGACTATACTCTACGGTGCTGAGATCTATAAAGAAGCATTTCCCGAGGAATATAGAGTAATTTCCAAGGATGAGGCTTTAGGGTTACTTAAAGAGTTCGAGACTAAGGGTTTAGTACATACGGTATTCGCCTGTTTTAGGAGTGGTAAGTGGACTTTCGTCATATGTAACTGCGATCCTAAGTACTGTATACCATTACGTGCATACTTACTGATAAAAGAGGGAATATATCCCGGACCTCTAGTCGCGAAAGTCGATATAGATCAATGCGAGGGTATAAAGTCCTGTGGTAAGTGTCTTGAGAGGTGTCCTTTTGGAGCAGTTGAAGAGAGAAATGGTAAATCATTTGTTAATGAAAAATGTATGGGTTGTGGTATATGTATAGAATCATGTCCTAAGGGTGCTAGAAGTTTAGTCCGTAGAGAGCACTATAAGCCTAAAATAATCCCCATGGATATAATGTACCCGGGACTCTAACCCCTATTGGATGGGAGTGTAGTTTTTACACTTTCCTCAACCTCTATCCTTAACCCTGTGCTTGGACGTCATATCACCTTAAGAGTACGTTTTTAAGTTCGACATATAGTGTTACACTATTATTTTCGCGCCCTTCATTATAAGGGGGAGAATATGTCTACTAGAGGACTCTTCGTGGAAGACCTGGCTTATGAGACCCTGCGTAATTT
>CAZFTG010000094.1:0-2310 GCA_964522205.1 uncultured Thermoproteales archaeon | reverse complement strand
ACACGCTCACCGAATTTCACATCAGGCTTCATGATCCATATCCATTTATCATCACTAATCCATACTCTTCTCGAGCCAAGTCTATCCATTAACCTCTTAACCTTGTGCAGGACCTCATTGAAGAAGTTATCTCTATCGTATATCACTACAGAGTCCTCAACCATATCTAAGTATATGGGTCTGAAGACTAATGCCTCCTCTTTACTAAGTGGATAGAACTCTATGAAGGTATTGTAGCCCTTCTTAACCATTTCCTTAAAGGCTTCTGTCTCATACAGCTTGAGCATGGCTTTTGCAAGGAGAGAACATCTCTCGTGAAACTCCATGTCGGTATCAAGTATCAGAAGTACGTCATTGTCACTTTCAGGCCTATCATTTCCTCTTGCTACACTTCCATATATCGCAAAGCTGACTAGGGAATCGTCAAATATCTTTTTAATTATACTAAAAGCTGTCCTTAGGTATTCTCTTCTAATAGGGTTCCTAATACTGTCAAAGGGGTCATTGTGCATTGTGTCTCATGGTAAGATACTGTGTGCTCATATAAAAGCTGTAGAGCTATGTATAGGAGTATGAAATATGGTCTATAGGCTTTCCATATAGATGTTGGAGCGATTCAGAGTATAATTTACACTTCAACTACTTTACATTTCGATAACTACTTCTATCTCTAGCTATCTATGTGTAGTCAGTAATGTTTATATGAGTGTATACACTAGTGAATACTGATGTCTACGGTTATAAGTGTGAGGATCAAAAAGGAAATTAAAGAGGAGCTTGAAAGAGCGGGAGTGAACATATCTAGTGAGGTCAAGAAATACCTAGAAGAGTTAGCTTGGAAGATCAGAGTTAGAAGGAAAGTAGAAGAGTGGGATAGGATCTTAAGCAGGGTAAAACCTAGCGAAAAAGGCTTTTCGGTAAGAAGTGTGAGGGAAGACCGTGAGAGTCATTGACTCCTCCTCGTTAGTGAAGTTCTTTTCAAAAGAGGAGGGTTGGAAAGCCGTTAGAGAACTAATTTTAGGAGGAGTTATAAGCCTTGATCTCTCAGTAAAAGAAGTCGCAAATGCTCTCTGGAAAAAGGTTCTTAGAAATGAAATGAGTGCTAGTGATGCTAATAAGATAATAACTGACCTGTTGGAGACTGAGGTAATCAAGATAGCTAATCAGGAAAAATATCTTTCTAAAGCCTTCGAAATAGCGGTAAGGAATAGAATAACAGTATACGATGCGTTATTTGTAGCATTAGCTAGAGAGTTGAACGTAGAACTGATAACATCGGACACCAAGCAAGCAGAGGTAGCAGAGAAAGAAGGGGTAAGTACGGTAATCGTATAAGTCCTCCTTTTCCCAGGCATTTTAAGGGAGTAGTAGCTGATCATAATAAGGCTCTAGGCTTATTTAAAGCCAGTAACTTCTGTCGGTTTCTGACAAAGTAGAGAGATAGAATACGCTTGGAAACGCGTTATGAGAGTGGCAAATTGTTATACAATATTTAAATAATGGATTGAAGTAAAGCTATGAGATGAGTGTTCGTAGAGTCGAGACAGAGATTCTTAGGAAGAGGGCTCTGGACTTTTTAGAGGAAGCTAGGATAGCTTTAAAAAGAGGAGCCTTCGATATTGCGTGTTTTCTAGCCGAGCAATCGCTTCAACTATACCTGAAATTCGTCTTGCTTAAAGTTTTAGGCGATTACCCTAGAACCCACAGTGTGAAGAGGCTTTTAGGCGAGCTTAATAGACTTTTAGGATCCGAGGATTTAGAGGAGTTTGTTAAGGCCAATAGAGTTAGGCTTTCAGTTCTCGAAGACGCCTACCTAATGGCCGGGTATTTCGTGAAGGAGTATGATGCCGAGGATGCTGAAGATATGGTTAAGTTAACTGAAGAGACTATTGAGATCATCAATAGAACACTAGGTGAAAAGAGATGAGTGGGCTCATGGACTCAGCGATGCGGAGAGCTGAAATGCTTAAGGAGTGGGAGAAGTGGGCTCACGAAATAGCCAATGCTGTTAAAGAGCTGATATCTGAAGCCGAAGTATACGTCATTGGAAGTGTCGCTAGAGGCGATTATGTAGCGGGAAGCGATGTAGACGTCTTAATAATATCTCGAAGAGTCCCTGAGAAACCGAGTGAAAGGGGGAGGATTAAGGCGTTAATTGAGGAGAGACTTAACCTACCATACTATCACCCATTTGAAATACATTTAGTGAGACCTGAAGAAGCGGAGTCATACTTAAGAAGAACTGGTAAATACGCTATCAAGATAACATAGAGGTAGGATAGAGACATCACCTTAGCTTACTTATATGAA
>CAZFTG010000093.1:0-2353 GCA_964522205.1 uncultured Thermoproteales archaeon | reverse complement strand
CATCGAAGGTTACTTTTAGTGCTGGATTATTCACCTCGGATATTATTTTGAAGAATTCATTTCTTGTAATTCCAAAGTGAGGACATTTTAAGATCTCACCCTTATAGAGAGCTGCTGATGGCATGTTTTCTAAACCTAAGGTGATATTCCTCTTCCTAGCGTAATTTGAGATATGTTTTAACAAGTTTATTGAGACCTCCCAAGCCTCTTTAACTCTTAAATAACTTGAGAGAACTTCTGAGTAAGCATAGCCTGGTTTCTCAGGATTATAAGTGGCTGGGTGTATAGTCAATACCCTTATATTGCCATCAGAAGCGTAGTCTATCGTAGTCTTAAGCCCCTCAACTATTTTCTTCCTCTCCTCACTACTCGCTAGGGATAGCTTAGTTGCACTATATTGTCCTATTTCATGGAGTAGGAAATCAAAATTACTAATACTTGAAGTAACCCTCGCTACTTTCTCAAGCTTATCTATACTACCAATTGAAAACTCACCACAATTTAGTCCATGGTGCTTCATGATCTTAACTGACTTGTCTATAGAATCCTTTATCTCACTGTCGCTGAGCTCATCTATATACTTCCCTTTCATCACCCTGACGAGTTCAGATAGGAATATTCCAACTCTCATGTTTTCCACATACCTCATTTACTTTGTATAAAAATACCTTTTCATGAAAGCTGTATGTCTTGGCAGAAGTAAGCTAAAGAAGTAGTAGGCTACTTTATCACCATGTCCTCATCGATAAGGTCTCTAAAGTGTTTGTCACTAGTGACTACTTTAGCCTAAAGTTATGGAATCCTTGAGTCGCCATCCTTTCACTTTGCATTTTCTCTCAACGTCATCTAACCTGCAAGTATTGCTATATCCTCCGTTAAGTTCACAACGAGAGTTGATGCCTTAATAAACTCTAGCCGAACTCTCCTACCTTCAGGAGTTTCTCTTCTGGCCTCAATTTCTCTAAGTAATTTTCTGCTCAATTCGGCTATGAGTATTGTAGGCGTGGTAGAATTCTCTTCTTCTATATATCGCCTAGTTTTTACACCCGCTCGAGTACCTCTAAAGTACTCTATCCATGCATAGGAGGTGATCACATACTTATAACTCATGGAATTCAGTATCATCTTCTTTTTTGAAGGGTGAGAGTTTTGGATTAGAGCCGAACATAGATTTTACTCCTAGTTTCTCGAGTGCTATTTTCCTTAGGAGTTCATCGTAACTTTTTACTGATAACTTCTCCTTAAGGATATTAAGAAGTTGTAAAGTTTTCTTACTCACCTGAATTTTAGTACTCATAACTATAACTATAGTTATAATTATATTTGAAGGTTATGTAAAGGAAATATTTAGAATTCAGCTCTCACTACCTAGAGTGAGAAGAGATTACCGTCTAGTCATGAGTAGACTGAGCTCTGAAAGACATACTCATCAGACCGTTATGGTATTCTAGCCAAAATACATTTTAGCTGAAACGCCTAAGAGAGTGAGGGTGAAAATGTACCTGATAGTTTTCGGGGCGCATCCTGATGATCCGGATTCAGGAGCTGGAGGTCTAATTGCAAGATATACGTCGAGGGGACATAGGGTTCTCGCCGTAAGCCTAACCAAAGGTGAGCTCTGTACTGGAGCCAGAAGCCCAGAGGAGAATGAGAGGATAAATGTTGAAGAGGCTATCGAGGCATTTAGACTACTCGGCGCATCAGTGAAGTTCCTAAATTTCAAGGATGCAAGCGTCTATGTAACGCCTAAGGGCGTAGATGAGATTAGGAACCTTCTACAGGACGAAGAGCCTGATATAGTTTTAACTCATTGGCCAATTGATACACATTCGGATCATAGGGCAACTGGCATAATGACCATATCGGCTATACAAGCACTTCCAGTTGAGAGACGCCCAAAACTATACTTCTATGAGGTTATGACTGGCAGACAGTCTAGATGCTTTATTCCTGATGTATATGTTGATGTCACGGAATATGCTGAGTTGAAGAGAAAGGCTGTATATTGCCATAGGAACTGTAAGCCCGAATCTTGGTATCCCATTCATGAGAGGATGATGGAGTTCAGGGGCTTAGAGATGGGAGTGAAGTATGCTGAGGCATTCGTGGCATTCGATAAGAGGGATATAGATCATCTTGTTGTGAACTAGTACTCATCTCCTATGAAACAAGCAAAGGATTTCGTCGTGCCAGCTTCATCTATTCCTCTTCTGCTATAAATAATGGCTAGAAAAAGTTCACTAACAATAGTTAAGGTCTTCAGTTTAACCTTCTTATTATAAACTTTATTCTAGTCACAGTTATTGCAAGCAGAATAATTATGATTGGCATAAAGTACTTTAGCTCAAGCCTA
>CAZFTG010000092.1:0-2390 GCA_964522205.1 uncultured Thermoproteales archaeon | reverse complement strand
TATATAGATCTGATCCCTTGTACAGTCGCAGTACTGCTCCTTTAATAAATTCATTATTAGTATTAATAGTGGTCAAACTGAGGTAGCCATATTTCTCCTCTTCCTCCTCTCCTCTTGGTACTTTAGGTTGTGCAGTTATAAGGTTAAGACTAATTAATAGGAGAATTAGCAAAGTGAGCGATAGTTGAAAAATACTACTTATCCTTTTCATACATCACATCCCTGTAGTGTTTATTGTATGAGGGTCTTTATTAAAAACCGTTCTTATGGATCTTCTCATCTAACTTCCCTCTTTACGAAGATGATGAATGAGATTAGGAGGGCTATTATTGGTAGGAGCACTAGTACTGCTATATTAGTGTAGTCTATAGGTCTATTTGCAATCAGATTGCTTGTACACCGTTCAAAGTGAGCATTAGGTGAAAGGAGACGTATTAAGTTCGTAATCTCTGACATCTTTTTCATGTAGTCTATGTCCATTCTGGGGATGGTTATCACACGACCGTCTGGTAGTCTTCTTTTCTCCACTGTAAACTTGGGAGGGCCTAGTATGCTCATAGCTACTGCTGTAGCCATCATTGGTAGTATAAAGATGAATATAAGCCATACTATCATGCTCATCATGAGGCTCTTAGTAGAGTTCTTTGAGATTGTAGAGATGAGTACTGAGATAGCATAGTATGAGAGCGAGAACAACCATGTTATAATGAGGTACCCTAACAGTAATAGTACATCATCTATCGTAGGCGTAATTCCTATGGTGGATACAGCTATGGATAGTGATAAGGCCACAGGAGGTATTATACCTATTAGAAGTGTAATTATTCCCGATAACAATGAGCCCAATATCAAATGATCTCTGTATACAGGTTGAGCCAGTATCATTTTGGTGATACCCTTTTCTATCTTACCGGATATAGTATCAAAGCCCATTATTATCGCAATTATGGGAACGGCCATACCTATTATGGAATTTAGGGAATTGATAATTCTAAAAGCAACCTTAGGTACTCTTCTTGGAGCGATTTCGGGCATGGACATGAACATCTGTGTTAGGGTTAAGAAAAAGCTCATGCCAGCTAATAGGATCAATGTGAGTACTGTGACAACACCTATAAACCTATACCCTCTTATGTTATTCCTAAGTTCTATCTTAGCTATTTTTAACATCTGCATCCACATCACCTCGTGTAAGCTCTGAATACGTCTTCGAGTGACGGTCTCAGTAGTCTAAAGGAGTAGATTTCTTCTCCTATTAAAGCTGACATGAGCTCAGAGCTACTGGGTTCACTACATCTCACTAGGATCTTACTAGGTTCCATAATTACCTCCTTTACAGTATCGATAGAGCTCAGTTTCTCTTTGATCTCTTGTTTAACTTCGCGTATCTCTATTTCATAGGTGTACCCTTGAGTACTCAGTAGTTTCTCTTTAATATCATCAATTCCTCCTTGTACTGTAATCCTCCCTTTATTCATGATGGCTATATGTGTTAATATTGGCCCTATCTCGTAGAGTAGATGAGTTGATATGAATATGGTCTTCCCCTCTTTATATAGCTCCTTAACAAGGTCTCTGAACTCCCTAGCTCCTTGAGGATCTATTCCTGCAGTAGGCTCGTCTAGTATCAGTAGTTGTGGATCTTTAAGTAGTGCTTGTGCAAGTCCCAGTCTCTGCTTCATTCCAGTAGACATCTCCTTATACTTTAGCTTCTTGAAATTCCAGAGTCCAACAGTCCTCAGGCACTCCTCTACTCTTTTATCCTTATCCTCTAGCCCTATGAGATCGGCAACTGCCCTTAAGTTCTGCTCAGCAGTTAAATCTGTGTAGAAGCCTATACCCTCAGGCATGAATCCTACTCTTTTCCTGATCTCTATAGATTCTTTAACTATATCGTATCCCAGTACTTCACCACTACCACTATTGGGTAATATTATACCCATTAATAGGTGGATTAGCGTACTCTTTCCAGCACCATTAGGACCTATGAGACCGAAGATGCAGCCATTAGGAACTAGTAAATCGACCCCATCTACGGCCTTAATCACTTCTTTTCCGACTCTATAATACTTACATAGGTTACGTATCTCTATTACAGGAGCCATGTATGAATAAAGTAAGTGTTAACATATAAGTATAGTGTACTTAACGTACTGTTCAATTATTAGAACGTTTAAATAAATAACAATCTTTTATGGAATACTTTCGGATAGATTTATTCAAAATACAACATTGTTATAACTACTAACTCAGATTCCAGGGTTAGTATTATGGATCTAAAGGGAGGAGTAAATTAAATTATAGCCCTCTCGCTTCTCTTATCGAAGAGATGTAATTTATTCAGATCTAAGAGGAGCTTTACTTTCTCCCCTATTCTCACCGCTATCTCT
>CAZFTG010000091.1:0-2570 GCA_964522205.1 uncultured Thermoproteales archaeon | reverse complement strand
TTAAGAAATTTCTTAAAGCTTTTATCCATGGTTAATACCCTAGAATCTATTCTTATAGCCGTTGCATATAGTGACAAATCGAAAATATCCTTCCATCCTCGCCTCAATAACTCGTACATTACTTTAAGATCTTCTCCTGTAGGTGCTACTATATTTATTTTACCACTATAAATCAGGAAATTTAATCCCTTAATAGCTTGTTCAGGTATGCTCTTTAAACCCCTTTTCCTAGCTTCTTTAAGAACTACTCCCTTTAGCTCGACCAATAGTAATGCAGGGTAGTATAATTCATATTTTTAATTAGATGATCTAAGATATCACGGTCTAGGCCTTCAACTTCGATCCCTAGAATAGGTAGAACATATGTCGTGTCAAGGATTATTTTCCTCTCCGAGTATTCTTCTCGATATTTCTTCACCAATTTCTTCAAACTCTCTAGGGGTAACTTTACTCCAATACCTTACTCTTGGGAGTTCTCTACTGATATGTTTTAATATTATATCTCCATCCTTGACCTCTAGTAAGAATATATCTCCCTCTCTAACCCCAAGTTTTTCAACAACTTTTTTAGGTAGATAAATAGCGTACTTCTTACCAATCTGAACAATAAGACTCACCAGATTCACATCATGAAATACGGAGAGTATACTATTTAAAACTTATGCTATACAGTGGCGGTACCCGCGACTGCAGTACCAAAATGTTTATATTATATGTATACATTTCTGTAGACATAGGAGATGCAAATGTCTGCTGTACTAAGTATACGCATACCAAAGGATATCAAGGAGCGCCTTAATCGCTTTAAAGGATTTGACTGGAAGTCTTTTATTATAAATGCTATTGAAATAAAACTCAGAGAGCTCGAAACTGAAGAAATATTTAAGAAAATAGATGAAATGAATAAGAAACTTCTGGATAAACCATCTCCACCTAGTTGGAAGCTCATCAGAGAGGATCGTGAAGTATGATAGTATTCGACTCTAGTATCTATGCTAGTATTATAGTAGGAGATGAATTTTACGAAAAGTGTCTGAGGGCCTTTAGAACCTATCTAAGCAAGGGCATAGCTACATTGGATCTTGCCTATGCTGAAATTACGAACACTTTGTGGAAACATATCTTGCTTTTAAGGAGAATACCTAGGGAAGAGGCGAAATATCGTACAAAGATAATAAGACAACTACTATCTAAAACCTCTACGATTTACACTTGTGAAGAACTCTTGGAAGAAACAATTGAAATAGCAATTCATCATAACATAACAATATATGATGCCCTCTACTTATCATTAGCTAAAAAGCTCAATACAAAGTTAGTTACAACAGACAAAGCATTATATCAAAAGCTTAAGAACACGCCTATGGAAGGACTAATATCTCTGATTAAATGAGCTATTAGTGGTCACTTTAACAGAGTTTAGAAACGAATTTATCCGTTACCTTGAAGAACTTTTATATCCAAAGTCTTGATGAAGATAGGTGAACAATATGTGGAAGGGTATCACTCCCCCTCAAGCTATTTTTACAGGAAGGAAGTTTAGGAAGGTAGTATTAAATCCCCCAAACTTTGAACCAGGCTCTTGGTGTGGAGCTGGTAAGCTGTGGATCGATGAAGAGGATGAGGAGTACTGGTTAACTAGTAGACCTCGAATAGCTCCACCTAAAAGAGGCTACGCAGTTGAAATCTATAGATCGAGAGATGGAGAAAATTACAGTTTAGTATCATGGATCACCAAAGAGGAATTAAGTGAGATAATCGGTACTACTGTCCACAGTATCGAAGGACAACAGTTAGTTAGAGATCCTCTAACAGGTAAATACTATCTTTATCTCTCGGTTGATGTAGCTAAAGAGAATATAGCTGGAGAAGCTACAAGAGTATTTAGATCAAAATGGGAAACCTACTTATTATCAGCTGAAGATCCCTCGGGTCCGTGGAGAGGAGAGGGATTTGCACTAAGGGCTGAGACAGAGTACGATAGTAGTGAAGCAAGAGACTGTACGATAGATATTATAGATGGTATCTATTTCTGCCTATATAAGGCTAGAGGAATGGAAAGTAGTGTAGTTCATATGGCATTAGCTGTAAGCTCTGATGGTAAAAATTGGAAAAAGCTGGGCGTTTTGAAGCTTAACGGTGGAGAGCAACCAGATCTCTTTCTCCTGTATGGAGATATATACCCGAGCTCCCTAGGTCCTATGTGTATCGGTACAAAAACGCTCTATGGAGTTAAGGGAGCTGCACTAACAAGACATTTCGCAGCTTATTTAATAGACTTTAGGAATATGAACTTAGAAGAGGTATTCTGTACAGAATGGAAGGCATCATCGAGATACGAACACCCAGAATATCCGATTCACACGTACTCATCAGTAGTTCACGATACTCTCAGAGGAAGATGGCTCATATTGATAGAGGCTGTAGATCCTATTCACAGTAAGGAACCTGGACTTAACACTGAAGTTGATAGACTTTTACTGTATATTAGTGAAGTTGAAGATTAACTTATGTAACCTGTCTAGGTAGGCTAATATAATGCATCTTAAATACCATTAGCCACTATCACT
>CAZFTG010000090.1:0-2721 GCA_964522205.1 uncultured Thermoproteales archaeon | reverse complement strand
TGAGGTCTTATTAGTATATGCTATTAGAGGATTATAGTTAAAGCCTATAGTATATGTTGTCATAACACTTTACGATGAAGAATGATAGTACCTGAGTTAGAAGAATCAGATGTAAAAACCCTAATATCACTCCATAGAAAGCCGATAAGTGTAGATGATATGATAAGTACTATAGATGGGGTAAGAGCACTAGAGTACCTGCTATACTTAGGACTAGTCGATGTAGTAAATAGCGAGAACTACTCAGACGTTGTAGTACTAACTGAAAAAGGAAGAAAAATAGTAGAAATAATAAAGACATTAATAGAGAGTGGAGAACTCGATCTCGAAGAATTAGGCCTCAGTAGAGAGGAGATATATGGAGGGATTTATATACCTAAAGCTTATAGAGGGCTATCTGGAGAAGACCTAAAGATCCTACTCTTACTCTACCTTAATGGAGGAAAACTGAAGTGGTATCAGCTTATAAGAGCAGCTAAGAAAAGACCAAGTGATAAACTACTAGTGAATAAACTAATAAGACAGAAAAAGATAAAACCAAGGCGAGGAAGAACATACACATTAGTGGAGATAACTAAGGAAGGAATAGCACTCCTGGATACCATGTTCAGCAGGGCAAATATAGATCCCGCAAAGTGGATTAAGGAGAGAAATGGATTTAAAACACCCTTACCTGAGCTAATTTGTAATTTATCTAAAATGCTTTCATCAATATAATAGAAGTCGATTCTACTATTTATATAGTAAAAATAAGGAAGATTTCATTATTATTAGGTGATCGAACGAGAGAAAGTTTCTCACTAAAATGATATCAATCTCAATAGTGGGCGTCACAATCCTCACTAATGCTAAACCTAGTACTGAACCGATATCGAATGGATATCTTAACCCTATATTAATAGACATTAACGTGATTATTGAGAAGTTTAACGCACACTATTACATCTTCAGATGGACTTACAAGTTACGAGTTTCAAAATCAGAAATGAACGACTTAGCCTAGGATAAGCAGTCTCCTTATCATAGTACTGTAGATACTCCTTATCAGTGTAGTTTTAGTTGATAGCTTAAAACTTAATAGGATATACTCTGAATAATGAGTAGATGAGCGTGGATCTTACTTTAGATAGACTAAATGATGTTTTGGAAGTAGAGAAGTACTTCGATTACTTACTATCCATGGTAATAGTGGATGCTGATAAAATCCTATATGAGAAGTACCTCAGGGCAAGAGGAAAATCCTCCTTCACAAGGAAGAGAGTTGGGAAGAGTATTGCTAGAATAAGAGGGTATATAATTCCTACAGATGTTACAGTGGTATCGGAAACTAATATACCCATAACTCCATGCATAGTAACTAATCCAGCAATTGAAATCCATAATAACATGGTCTACATCTACCTTAGATTGGCATCAATAGGCTCTGTATTCTCTAGAACATTTATCTCAGTTGCTAAGCTAAAGCCAGAGAACCTAAGTAGAAGGATCAAGGTAAAAGCCTACCCGATACTATATGGAATAATGCCCTATGAGTGCGTAGAAGATCCACGTGTAGATCCAGATAAAAATCTATCTCTCTACCACGTAAGAGCAATTTATCGCACAGAAATATCTAGAGTATTTACATTTCATTCACAATTAACCGATTATAGAGTAGATAAAATAGAGGCTATTAACTTCTACTCTAAGGAGTGGGGTACCTTCCTCATACAGGACTACAGAGATACCTTTCCCTTAAACAACTCCTTCATGATAGTTAGACCCTTCTTTAAAGACAAAGGCTTTGGAGTAATAGCCATCGGACCTAGACACGGCGTCCAAGTGGACTTCGATGAACTGGAAGTACCACCTGAGCTACTTCCATCGACTGATGAAGTCAAAGCTGGGGGTAATGCCACACTAAGGCTATCGAAGAATGAGTATCTCTTGCTGTACCACATAGTTGATGATCACGGTATCTACTACACCTATGGTGCACTTTTTGATAGAGACGCAGAACTACTAGCTCTAACTAAAGAGCCGATAATAGCTCCTGAAGCAGGAGTTTATAGTGGAAGAAGACCATCAACGGTCTTCGTATGCGGTGCAACATTATATGAAGACTCCATAATAATATCTGCTGGTAGAGATGATGAGATAACCCTTATCTACGAAATTGGAAAACAAGAGATATACGACTCACTTAAGTACGTAAGCGGCTAGGACTTCGCAAATATGAAAGTACGATAATACCTATATAATATATATTTATAATAACATTCACACTAGACTCTAGCAATCCATATTTCAAAGTAGAACTACTCACTAATGTTATCGATATTAGACAGTTCTTAAAACTACTATATACCACCAGTAGTACTGTAGTACTGAGAGACTCCGCTCATACCCACAAAATGCTCAAGTGAGCCTGTAGGCCGACTAGTAGTAGAAATGCTGTCTAAGGGAGAGATTAAAGCCTACAAAGGGGTACTACTACCCTCTAACAGAACTTTTAAGCGTAATAACTATACACAGCACAAAAGATGTTGGAAAGCTCCCTGCTTTCTTCGCTTTAGAGATGTGATAGAGAGATATTGAAGCTTAGAGTATCCACTGAGAGTAACGCACAGGGTTGCTTTCTTATCAAAGATTAAGAGGTTCTCTCAAGACACTTAGCAAATATATCTCAATCTATGTCTCTATTGAGAGAAAGCTTATTAGATCTAATGTCTGGGATAAAAA
>CAZFTG010000089.1:0-2882 GCA_964522205.1 uncultured Thermoproteales archaeon | reverse complement strand
TTAATTATACTATGAGCTCTTAAATAGATCAAATAACCGAAAAAATAAGGGAGAATCACTTATGTTATACTGTGGAAACATGAAATCGAAAACAATAGGTATTATTATAGCGATCATCACCATAGCTATTCTAGCAGTAGAAGTATTAGCATATAAAGTAGAGGACTATGACGAAGATATATGGGAAACTGAAGGAGGCATTGCTATAATTGGAAATGGCTTAGAAGGAGAAGTTGAGTATAATTCAGAATGGGGTGAATACCTATTAAAGGAGTCCTACTATTTAAGTTTGATTAAGTGAGGTCTCAATTGGATACACTATCTCTTAGAACTTCTAATTAGCATCATTAGAGATGTTAGTGCTAGAGGACTAGCTATTGATAGTATTATTGAGGGTAGAACTATTTCAATCGTAGATATCGGATAAGTAAGGGGACGTATTGTATCGTATAGAATTCCGAAGACTAAGTGTCCTATAGAGACCCCTATATTCATGATAGCATTAATCTTTCCTATTCCTATGGCTGCCCTATTCGTATGTACTGCTACTACCCTGCGCGAGAGGGGTGTGTATGCTTTAATCGCTATAGCTATCAGAATAATGCTAATGAGGAGTAGTTCCATATTTTTAATAAGCAGTAGTACTGGAGCTAAGATTATTGCTACTAATGGTATACTAATAGCCAGTATTTCAGATCTCTTATCAGCTATCCATCCTAAGACTAAGCTTGACAGTATACCCACGACTCCTGAAGCACCGAGGATAAGTGCCGTGATGGGCTTGGGAATAGAGAATACTTCGTAGAGATATACATACGCAATACTTCCAATAGTCACAACACTACCGTATGCTATGGCAAACCCCCCTATGAATACTGGAAGTGTTAGTCTCTTCTCTCCACTGATTATTCTCTCTGAAGGTACTATTGAGAGCTCAGGTTTAGGGGTGTACTTAAAATCTAGAATCCTTATGCTGATAATTACTAGGGCTGTAGATAGTAGAAACATGTACATAGATATGAAAAGTCCATACTCCATGGAAGCTTTATATATTAGGGCATAGATAGCATTTCCAAAAAATATCCCTAGTGATCCTACAGCGAAGTACAATGTTAATATTCTACCTCTTAGATGTTTGGGAGAAGCTAGTGCTACTATGAGCTGAATTAACGGCCAAGTCATTCCTGAAAGAAATCCCTGAAGTATTCTCAGTATGATAGCTTCTATCCAATTAGATACGAGAGAGTACATTCCTATGATTACAATGTTTAGAATCATCCCTACAACTACCGTGAGTAGCACTTTTCCTGTCTTCTCGATAATAGTACCAGATATTATCGATGAGATAGCTCTTGCCAGCATGAAGCCTGCAGTTATCAAAGCTATACCCACCATGGTAGTGCTGAGGGCTTCACGAAGGAAGTATGTAACAAATGGTAGTACTAATCTAAGACTAGCTGTCCCTATAAAGGCTACTAGGATTAAGAGCGATAGTCCCACTAGATCTCTACTCGCATTATTAATAGGCTATTACCTCCACAGAGTCGGTCATTAAAATTCCCAGGGGCTATATAAGCACATCTATTAGAGATATACTTTCTATAGTTAGAAGCTGACCCAGTACACGCTGGGAGTATTTTAGTGATTAGGAAGAACACTCGAAAATAGTATTAGAAAGCTAATAGGAGAAACTAAGAGGAGATGTTGAATACTCTATGTAAAAGATACATGAGATTTCCTCATTCTCCCGGAGAGATCACTCTCTCGTAAAGATCTCTAGAAGAACCACATTATAACCTCTTTTAGCTAATTCTATAGAGGCAACAGAGCCGACGGGGCCACCGCCTACTACGATAGTATAATACACCATGTAGTATGCCATAAACGAGTAAATAAAACTTACTCATCAAATGTCGAAATTAAAGTAATTAATAAACCAGCTTTAAGATAAAGCTTAACAGAGAGGCTTTATCGCATGCATTTGCATACGATAAACTAGTAAAAGCCAGAAGAGCATTTCCATCATGTACATTTAAACCCTATGATATGATATCATTGCCTGGAAAGTAGGTACAAGAACTCTTAAGAGTACTAGTAAACCCTCGTAAGGAAAACTTGGACATACTAAGAAATATTCATGAGGTACCTAACCCCTCTATAGCGCTAACTTTATTTGTACTATGACGCTTTATACGATACATGAATGTAATTGATAGTATATTCAAGTTTCTAACACTTTTAGGTGATGAGACCTTTCTACTAGTTGCCCTTCCGATCATATACTTTACCAGAAAGAGACTAGGTCTAAAGGTAGCTCTAAGCGTACTCATAGGAGTCTTCACCTCGCATCTACTGAAGTCTCTCCTCCGTTTTGAAAGACCTCCAAAACAGTACTGGAAGGTAAGCGCGAGCGGATATAGTTTCCCTAGTGGACATGCAACTAATGCCTCTACCTTCTGGGGTTATGTAGCATACATTGTGAGGCGTAGGCTTCATATTACTATAATCTCTATTCTCATAGCCGCTCTAGTAGGGTATTCTAGAGTCTACCTATGTGTACACTGGTGGACGGATGTCATAGCTGGATGGATTCTGGGATTCCTCATCATAGCAGCAGTAGAGGGTTTAGATGGGAAATTTGGTAAGAAAATAGACACTATGAGATTTAAGTACAAATTGAGCCTAGGCTTTAGTATACCCTTCCTAGCTATAGGGCTATCTGCAGTGGCTATTGGAGTGGATCTACCGGAGTTTAAATCCCTACTGAAGGCATTAAGCTCGCTCTCGGGCATCCTCACGGGTCATCTGATCGCTGGCAGATTTGGGATATCGCTCGATGATACGAATGACATCTTAACAGTGATAGCCCGAAGTATCGTGTG
>CAZFTG010000088.1:0-3363 GCA_964522205.1 uncultured Thermoproteales archaeon | reverse complement strand
TTCAAGTAGCTTTAGAACACCATCCTCATACACAGCTTCTACTATTTCTACCAATGGAATCACCGTTCTGATTCTCTGCTACTTTCGCAATATTTGTTTCTTTTGTAGCGGAGTCTTCATTACGGGTGATATTCTCCAAGCCCGACTACGGGAGCACCTTATCGCTGACTTCACTATTCGTCTGCTCTGTTCGGCACTCCCCTCATCGAACTTGGATTCATAGAGGCTCATACCCCTCGCCCTCCTCACAGGGGTCGATATCCACTAAGCTCATCAAACTGCGACTTATAAGTATTTAGACATTACGAAAACAACACTATATGTTACTGCTCACGACTCTTAGCTTTAGCTATATGTCAAACTTTGAACTTATGGAGGAGGTACAGAAGAAGTAGGGTAAGCGTAATCCTCAGTTATAGTAATTAGTATAATTACATTCAGAGATAAGTAAAGGTAATAATAGTTGGACAACTATTATTAATCGAATACCTATGAAGTTAAACCCCCTACTCAATGACTACTATGAGTGGCTAGAAACGGCTTGGAGTAACTTTGAGAGAGCTTGTAGAGGATTTCGTAGTCAGGATTGTGCTCAATGTGTATTTTATGCTCACGAGACAATAGAAGCCGCTTTTAAAGCCTTCTTATTAAAGAAAGGTATCAAGCCCTTGAGAACGCACGATATAGCTTATCTCTATGAACATGTAATAAATCTCGGTCTTGAGCTAACCATCAGCAAAGATATTTTTCGAGAACTAACGAAACACTACTACGCAACAGGGTATCCAGATGCTAGGAGGAGGTTGGGAATTAGCCCCGAATACTATGACAGAGACATTGCTATGAGGTTTCTAGAACTGGCTTTTAAAGTATTACAAAAAGTCGAAGGTTATTAGTATGATAGTTGAGAGAGTTGATCTTGGTAAATTACCGAATGGGGAAGATGCCTTTGATGTAGTTAAAAAATGGATTTTAAGTGTCATAAGAAGAAATTATAAGTTACTAACAGTCATTGTAATCGGCTCAAGAGCAGAAGGGAAACATAAGCCCTGGAGTGATATAGATATTGTCGCAATACTTGAAACAATACCTTCACACATCGACCGATGGTGCGATTTCGTATTCGATAACACTCCACTAATCGAACCTAGAATATACACTAAGGAGGAGTTTCTTAAAGCCTTAGAAGAGTTAGATTTAACAGCTCTTGAATCTATGCACCACGGTCTAATCATCTACGACAGGAACTTTTACAATAAAGCCAAAAGGAAGTTTAATGAAGTCGTAAGGAGATGGGGCTTAAAAAGAACAGACATAGGTTGGGTCCTCTCCAAAATCGTAAAAGAATCAGAACATGAATAATTATTCCTTCATTCAATAGCTCTACTATAAAAATTTAAGTTCATTATCCCTTTAACTCATGGAAGAGCCATGAAAATCGTACGATTGACCCAGAGATACCTCGATAGCTTCATAGAGCTCTATGTGGAATTCTTTAAAGAACTTAGAAGTAAACAAGGCTGTAGCTTTCAGGTGGAGGAATTTGTACAAGATGCAAAGCGATATTTCCAAAGAGGCGATATGATATTTTTAGCACTTGAAAATAGTAAAGCTATAGGCTTCATTAGACTGTCATCAAGAGAAGAATGTTTCTGGATTGAAGAGGTCTATGTCAGACCAGAATTTAGGAGGAGAGGTATAGCTAAAGCATTAGTAAAAAGAGCAGAAGAGGAAGTATCCAAACAGGACGACTTTCTCTACCTTCTCGTACTACCCCAAGATAAAGATGCCATAACATTTTGGAAGAAACTTGGTTATGACATGGTAAATACTATCGAACTCGTAAAGAACTTAAGACCTACTGCTAGAGGACGTCATCATGTAATTGAATTAATAGGAGAACCCTTTAAGATAGTGAGATGGAGTGGGGAGGAGTTTAGTGAGGAGGAAGAATCCTTTTTAGAATTATTGAGAGAATTCTATAAACGAGGAGGAACTAAAGAAGATTTCCTAAGACTCGTGAATCAAAGCTTAAGAGAGTGGCTAAAAACACGATAGAGCGTGCTTTCAGTATTATAATTCACCTTTGAATTGATTATAAGTAAAATTTGTAAATAAACTTAATAGGTTATTATCTTTAAGTTTGGAACACGAGAAAAGTGCTCTGTATTCCTAGTTACAAGCTTCAGCTCATTAATTAGAGCTGTAGCAGCTATTATTACATCGGCTAAGCCTAGGAAGAGTACTCTCAGGGAACTTGGCCTTGCAAATGTTACCGATGAACTAGAGAAGATAATTAAGCTCTCGCCATAACTCCCGTTCATTTTTATGTGCCACGAATCACTCGGGCTCAACGTGTATCGTTACATCAGCTCCGTACTTACTCCTTATTCTCTCCTCGGCAAGGTCTAGATCTCGGTGCACCTCCTCAACGCTTCTCGCCGGATCCACGCAGACAATGACGTCCCCATGGTACACACCCTCGGAAATCTTCCTCAGCCTTATTCGTTTGACCCTAAAACCGGCCGATACTAGCTCACTTTGAATCATTTCCACAAGGTCCGCTGGAGGTGCTACGTCACTGAGTTCCCTGGTTATATTTCTTATAGTGTTGAGGATTTCGTAGAATATATACGCCGTTATGATTATGGCGCCAGTGTAATCTATTAGGAAGCTGTAAAGAGCCCCAGCAAGCGAGGCCACAATGACCACTGTGCTCTCCATGAGCTCGCTGAGGGTGAAGAAAGCATAGGGAGCAAAGAACCTCCCGATTTTCTTTGCTATCGCAGCGGCAGCAAGGTAGAGGATGAAGCCCACTGAGGCCATTACCGGTGCGTATATGGACACCGTATAGACCGCAAACTTCGCAAGTCTGCTTACTGATAAGCCAGCCACGAATGAGTAAGTAGCGAGAGTCACCAGAACCCCGGTGAACCCGAGCCTATAGTGGCCGTAGTGGTGGTCCTCATCGGGTGGTCTTAGACTAAGCCTATAGTAATGGGCGGTTCCTACTACCGCGACCACGTTGGCTATGCTCGTTAGCGCATCTACAAACAATGCCCTAGACCCGAACAGCACTCCGCCGACTACCTTAAACACGGACGCGGCCACTGACAGAGCAATAACGAGCCATACCGCCAGCATGAAGATCAAGCCGAAACCACATCCATCGCTTAAATAATAAAGGTGCACCCTACAGCCTTTAAAATTCTCTTAAATCTCCCGAAATCAGCCCTCGTCATCTCTTTTTTATATTCAATTAACATTCTCCAACCTTCATCAGTAATAGTACCGGGACCAGCAATATCTAGGAGATTACCCTTTCGTTTTAGTAATCTCTTGATAACGTCGCTAAAACTCTCT
>CAZFTG010000087.1:0-3398 GCA_964522205.1 uncultured Thermoproteales archaeon | reverse complement strand
TACTGTAGGATCTCTATGTTAACAGCATCAGTAGCTCCTCTTCTTAGACCTCTAATACACACTATAATATCACCATAGGATAACTCTCCTGCACTTTTCAGTCTCTCCATAGCCATCCTAATACATTCCTCCATATCCTTAGCCTCTATGTAAAGCGCTCTGATACCCCATAGAATACTTATGAATCTAGCCATCTTTAGACTATTAGTGACGACATATATGGGTACTTTTAACCTATTCCTTGAGAGTCTCAGAGCAGTACTACCACTCCTAGTAAATGCTAATATCTTTGCTCCTAGAGATTCGGCTAGTAGTCCAGCTCCTCTCGCGAATCTATCGTATATATTCTCTGTCTTAACCTCTACCTTATAGTCTGCGGATCTTTCTGTGCTCTCTATTATCCTACGTAACCATTTAACAGCTTCTATAGGGTATTTCCCTATAGCGGTCTCACCCGAGAGCAAAAGTCCGTCTACACCGCATCTTACAGCAGTCATTACGTCTACGACTTCAGATCTCGTTGGAAGAGGATTCTCGATCATAGAGTCTAGTAGTTGGGTCGCTACCATAACGGGAACTCCTGATTTTAGGCATGTCTTGACGATCAGCTCCTGTATGTTAGGTATCTCCTCTAGGGAGAAGTACATGCCCAGATCTCCTCTAGCTACGAGAATACCGTCACTTGTCTTGATTATGCTCTCTAAATTGTCTACAGCTGATTTCGTCTCTATTTTGGAGATCACTCTGATCTTAGCCTTAAACCTCCTCAGTATTTCTCTGAACAGTACTACATGCTCACTTCTTCTTATGAAAGAGAGCATTAGATAATCTACATCGTTATCTATACAGAACTTCATATCTCTACTATCCTTTTCAGTTATCGGGTGAAGGGGGATTTCCTTACCTCTAACCACTACAGTCTTGTGGGGTTCCATTTCACCATCTATTAGTGCAATACACGAAATCTCACTTGATCCTACCTCCTCTACTGTAAGTTTCATTAGACCACCAGCTATGAGTATGAGATCTCCTATCTCCACTACTGAGAATATCTCCCTAGAGGGGATAGCAAACTCAAGTTTACTAGAATCGCTCTCATCTCCCTCAATAAACTTGCACTTCGTGCCTCTCTTTAATTCAATTGGTTCAAATTTTCCTAACCTAACTACAGGACCTTGGAGGTCCCCTATTATGGGTATAGGTCTATTGAGCTCCTCTTCTAGCTCTCTAACCATTTTTATTACTTCTCTTTTCTCCTCATGAGTTCCGTGGGAGAAGTTCAATCGTATAGCATCAGCCCCTTCACTAATCATAGCCTTTATGGCCTCATAACTATGAGTGGATGGACCTATAGTGACCATTATTTTAGTTCTCTTCATCACTCTACTACTATGAAGCTAGTATTAAGCTCTTCTGTGGAATGATTATAAGAGACTGAAGGCCCTAGTCGACATCTATAGCTCGATCGATACCATAGTCTTTAAAAGTGTTGAGCCTGCCTCTCTCTCTAATTTAAGCTGTTTCTCCTTCTCTATCCACTCTCCGGTAACTAAACTATCGATTACTATTAATGCTGCAGCTGATCTAAAACCTCTCAGTCTAGAGAGGGTAAAGAGCGTAGCACACTCCATCTCCACCACTCCTACACCTAATTCTGCGCACTTTCTCGCGAGTTCTTCCTCTTTATGAAACGCATCGCTTGAAAGTGCTATACATAGTTTTCCGCTAAACCCTCTTTCTTTAAGCCTTTTACTGATATTTAAAGAGAGTTCTGGATCTGCTATCGCTGGAAAGCATAGTTGATCTACATACATACCTACAGTACCACCTATGGGATAAGTAGCACCAATAGGTACTACGATATCACCTAGCTCGATATTTTTAGTTAGACTACCACAGGTACCTAGTCTCATTATAATTTTAGCACCTAGCATACTGAGCTCTTCAAATACTATAGCAGCAGAGGGACCGCCTATGCCATGACATGCTATACTCACCATAGTATTTTCATAGTATCCCGTATAGACAAGGTAGCCTCTATGCTTGTTTACTAATTTAGTATTATCTAGGAGTTCAGCTAGACGATTAACCCTATCTGGATCACCCATTGTGAGTACTCTACTAGCTATATCCTCCTTCTTAGCCAGTATATGATATGGTTTTCTAGCTAGGGTGTGAGTAAACTCATTCATACACATCACCCATGTGAAGAAGCTACTTGAATTAATTAATACTCACTTTAGAGCTATTTTCAGGGATGATGTTATAGAGGTCTAGCGATAATGATGTTATGTTTCGTCTTAATTATACGTACTAACATTTCTAGACCTACTGGAGGAGTTTCATGAGGTACGCCTACTATTGTGATCACTCTATTTCTAGCTACACCTATCCACTCGTGCTTCAACCATCCCTTATCGACTATTTTAACCTTCACTTTCTCCCCCTCTTTAAATGGTATAGTCAAAATTTTACACTTGAATATTCCAAAGTCTTCAGGGCTTAATATCAGTTTAACCCCGTATTTCTTCTCTAATTTTGATAGTGATAAGAAAAACTTCGTCCAGCTCATCGGCTTTACTCCTCTAGGTTTTCTTCCAAATTTATGAGGCTCGTATTTCTGTATCCCTAGAGGTGGCCAGTGCTTTCCCGCGCCTATATGGATAGCATACTCTATTATCTTAGGGATTTCGTGAACGTTTAATCCCGGTACCCATACTGGTGCTAGTAGTAGGTCTATGTTCGTAGATCTAACTATGTACTCTGCTAAGTATTTTATCCTCTCTATATCATACTTAGCGCAACCTGCTAGGTATGGAGCTAGGTGTGGATCTAGTGCATCTATTGACAGGTTTATCCTAGAAAGACCAGCATCACTTAGATCGTCCAGGGTCTTCTCATTCATAAGAAACCCATGAGTTTGGAGTGATATCACATTAACTTGAGGAATTTCCCGTAAACCCTGTACTAAATCTACTAGCTGTGGATAAGTAAAGGGATCACCTACGGTATCTATATGAGCCTCTAAGTTGCTTATCTCCTTGCGTTTTACAACATACTCAAACCACTCTAGTATGAGATCTAGATCTACTAGGTATTCTCTTACTCTCCAACGTGAAGAGGGGCCTGCATCAGTAGAACAGAATATACAGGAGAGAGGACAGAGACTAGTGGGTCTAACCTGTATAAGATTAGTACCCCTATCTATTAGTCCGAAGGCAATATGACCTATTAATGGGACGTCTATATCTCTTCCAATTCGTACAATTTTGGACTTTAATACTACCATTCCTCTTTCTTCCACGGTATTAATCTCCTCTTGGGCTTTCTCCTTCTACGAGCATACTCCTCGAATATAGTCTCAAATTCACGCTTACGTCTTAATCTCAGTATCACTA
>CAZFTG010000086.1:0-3496 GCA_964522205.1 uncultured Thermoproteales archaeon | reverse complement strand
CACTCTACCTCAGGAACTTTAAAGTGTGTACAATATAAGCATAAGGTGACATTTAGTAAAGCCCCATGGAAGTCAGTGAGGCATTTTACAAAGTCTAATGGTGATAGAATTAAATTCTCAGATACAGCCAGTAGTAGGAGTGAGCGCCTGCTTAGCAACTAGTTGGTATACTTGAAGAAAGTATGGAGAATGTCTATAGTATTAGCCTCGTTGGCCATTGAGCTGAAGTTTATATACACTATCATCCATTACCTGATAATGGTGGAAGTTTGAAGAAGTTTCTTATGATCTCCATAATACTAGTAGCTATTACTACAATCACCACTATAATATATGTGTCCGTATTTGGTAGAGAAACTTTAAGAGTTCTTAAAGTCTCTACCACAACTAGTCTTTATGTTACAGGTCTACTTGAAAAGCTATCTGAGGAGTTTAGGAAAGAATACCCTGGTGTTGTGATACAATTTATTGCCGTCGGTACTGGTAGAGCTTTGGAAATCGCGAGTAGAGGGGATGTTGATATGGTTTTTGTTCATGCACCATCACTCGAACATAAGTATATCAAGAGAGGTATACTCGTTGATGGGCGTATTATAGCTTATAACTACTTTGTAATTGTAGGTCCAAAAGATGACCCTGCAGGTATTAAAGGCTTAAATAGTCCTGTAAAGGCTTTAAAGAGAATCTACAATGCTGGTGTTAGTGGTATGACACTATTCATTAGTAGAGGTGATAACTCAGGAACTCACATTAGAGAACTAGCTTTATGGAGGAGAGCAGGATTAAATCCTATAGGTCAGAAGTGGTATATTGAATCTGGTACTGGAATGTCAAAGACCTTAATGATAGCTAACGAGAGGAAGGCATATACACTAAGTGACATCGGTACATACCTTAAACTTAAGGGTGAAGGGATATTGGGAAGACTGGAAGTTCTTGTAGATAAGGGCGAAGGTCTGATCAACATCTACAGTGCGTACATAGTTAATCCAGATAAATATAGAGTAGACTATGAGTTAGCAAAGCTATTCCTGGAATTCGTATCATCTAAAAAAGGACAGAAAATCATAGATGAGTATGGTATAAGGCTTTTCGGAAGGCCATTATTCTATCCAGCATACGGTAGAGAGGATGAGTTAAAGGAACTTTGGAGTGTACTATCAGAGGACTAGGATGGGGATGTAGGCATAATGTACACCGAGATCTATGGTATAGCATTAAGATCACTTCTCATATCATCAACTGCTACATTGCTAGCACTAGTTTGGAGCATACCATTTACAGTTAAACTAGTATCTATAAGACATGAATCTAAAGAGGCTATTGTTGGTGTATTTAATGCTTTAATAGGGCTACCGACCGTACTTGTCGGACTAGTACTCTATTCGATATTCAGTTGTAGTGGTCCTTTGGGATTTTTAGAATTACTATATACTCCATACATTATCATTATTGGTGAGGCCATACTGATAACACCACTACTGATCTCGCTACTGTACGAGATTTTTAATAGAGCTTATAATGAGTACTGGGAACTAGCTTTGACCCTTGGTGCTGATAAGTTCCAGGCTTGTAAACTTATTATTAGAGAAATTATTAGTGATGTATTTGTAGTTTCACTTATTGGTTTTTCTAGGGCTATCGGAGAACTTGGTGTAGCACTAATAGTTGGTGGTAATATTAAGGGTTATACTAGAGTCTTTACTACAGCAATAGCATTAGAAGTTGAGAAAGGTGAGTTTGGGACTGCTATAGCTCTTGGACTACTACTATTCATAGTAGTACTATCAGTAATCCTAACTGCCAGAGTTATTAGAAGGAGAGTTTAATGATAGTACTAAAGAACATATGGTTTAGCTATGTAGACGAGAACTATGTACTCAAGAATATCGATATCGAGTTCAATAGAGGTATAACGATAGTACTTGGACCTAACGGTAGCGGTAAAACTACACTTTTGAAGATAGCCTCTTGTATTTACAAGCCCATGAGAGGAGAAGTTCTCATAAACAATATTAACTACTGGAGCTTAAATGAGGAGGAGAAGGTTAAGCTTAGGCGTAGAATAGTCTATGTTCATGAAAATCCCATACTACTCAGGGGTAGTGTTTTAGATAACATAATCTACGGTTTAATCATTAGAGGTTATAGTAAGGATGATGCTATTAAGAAAGCCTATAAGATATCTAGAGAGCTAAATATTACGAGTCTACTCGGTAGAAAAGCTAAAACATTATCCATGGGTGAGAGGAGATTAGTAACCTTAGCTAGAGCTCTAGTTCTAGACATAGATTACCTATTATTAGATGAGCCAATAGTACATCTACATCCATCTATCCGTGAACTGGTAATAGATATCATAAGGAATATGAAGAGTGAAAAAGTCATAGTTATCGCTACTCATGATCCTCTTTCAACACTAAAAATAGCATCCAAGGTTGTATTGCTGGATTCAGGTAGGATCGTGAACATGGGTGAGCCCAGGAACATACTAGATAAGTACATGGTAAAGTACTAAGTTTAGTGTTAGTTAATCAATAGGAACTCTATTATGCTATGAGTTTGTATAGTAAATAAGTGATAGTATGATAACTTGTAAAGGAGTGGTCATAGGTGATGTTAAAATATCAATCGATGATGTGATCGAAGATATAATGAGTAACCCCAAGAGTCTTGAGGTCGGAGCTATAGTAGTGTACTTAGGAACTGTGAAAGGGATATCTGAGGGATTCAAGGTACACGAATTAATATTAGAGCCCCAGAAGCAACAAACGATTAGCGAACTATGTAAAATCATCGATGAGTGGAGGAAGAGGGATGATTTGATTGATGTAAGAGTGGTTCTTAGGGTTGGTAGGCTAAAAGTTGGTGAAAGAATACTACTAATAGTCGTAGCATCAAAGCATAGGAATACAGCCTTCGAATGCGCTAGGGATATAATCGATAAACTGAAGAATCAGATACCGATGAAGAAGATAGAAGTCAGAGAGGATGGAAGTTATCAAGTAATAGGAGATGGGAAGAAGATCAGAATAAGTTAAAGTATATCTCTAAGTAGTATACAACAATACCAAAGAACTACAAGCTACTGCTAGATAGAATACTTGAATATAGACAAAAACATACAGCTAGAGTCGTAATCAAAGATTATGGCATTGGGAAAG
Organism: uncultured Thermoproteales archaeon; assembly: GCA_964522205.1. Classification (GTDB taxonomy): domain Archaea; phylum Thermoproteota; class Thermoprotei; order Thermofilales; family B20-G17; genus B20-G17. Next base: position 332 of record CAZFTG010000086.1, on the reverse strand, counting down.
ATAAACTATGGATTCACGGAGAAGCACAGCTAACAATACCTTTAGACTTCTACTACAAATACGCGGTCAGATTCAAGAGAAACTACGGTAAATTATATGGTGGTGTAGATGTTATTACTGATAGAATTAACCTAACAATAGTTGATAAGTATTGATAGGTATGACTGGTGGTAGGCATACTTCAACATCTCATGTACAGCCATACCTATCAGTAATAACATCTAAAAGGTATAAAAAGATACGCTATGGTACAGAAAGCTACAGATTAATGTTTCTACCCCATGGATAGTTCCATGATTATCGTTCCCAGAGAGATCGTGGGCAATATTTCC
>CAZFTG010000085.1:0-3505 GCA_964522205.1 uncultured Thermoproteales archaeon | reverse complement strand
TACGTAGGTCTATCAACACCTACGTAAGTAGGAACCCTATTACCCTCCCCCAACCACATCCCAGATCTAGGAGTCTTCTAATCTCAGTGAGTCTAATTCTTTCCTTTAGTCTACGATAGTTATTATAGTATATTTTGGTAAGTCTAATTCTTTTCTCCGGTTTGAGAGAGATTAACTTCTTCCTCAATCTATTAAGTATCTTCTCGACAATCTCTCTTTCTACAATCTCTTTCTTCTCCTTTCTAGCTTGTTTTATACACCGAAACTTTATGTTATTAGTTAATTGGAACTTGAGGAGAGAGATCACATTGTGTGGTACTGCATCTTTAAGCTTTTCAATATATTCTGTCACAAAATCATCTATCAGCTTTAATGCACTCTGATTAAACTTCATCGGCTGATAATGTGGGATAAAATACTTAAAAGTTTTTGCCTACAGAATCAGTACCTGTATAAATTCAAAAATTATCCTTAATGTGCTATTGCACATAATTAAATTTAAATATTAGGGTAGCCTAACTTTATTAGGTAGACCGAATGAGAGGAGAGCGAAAGCTAAGCGAACTACTTCCAGGTGAAAAAGGAGTGATAGTGAGGATCATGGGACCAACCACTCTTAGAAGAAGGTTAATGGATATGGGACTAGTTAGAGGTACAGAGATAGAGGTTCTTAGAAAAGCACCCCTCGGTGACCCTATAGAGTTCCTAGTAAGGGGCTATTACCTTAGCTTGAGAAAGGAAGAGTGCGATCACGTATATGTCGTAAGGAGTTGAGGAGTATGTACATGCCTTTATCCATGCTCTCAGAAGGGGGGAGTGGAATAGTAGTCGATATTAGAGGTGGTAGAGGACTTGTAAGGAGACTACTAGAGCTAGGATTCACTCCAGGTACTAGAGTGAAGGTATTAAAAATGAGCCCGCCTGGACCTGTCCTAGTAGAGGTAAGGGAGAGTAGAATAGCCCTAGGTAGAGGAGTAGCTATGAAAATCCTCGTCGAGGTGGTAAGATGATAAAAGTAGCACTCATAGGAAATCCTAATGTGGGAAAATCTCTGATATTCAACAATCTGACAGGAGGAAAAGCCCATGTAGGAAACTGGCCAGGTAAGACCGTAGAAAAGAAGGTAGGTAAATGCGTGCATAAAGGTATCGAGATGGAGATAGTAGATCTCCCTGGAGTATATAGCCTAACTGCAAACTCTATAGATGAACTCATAGCTAGGGACTATATAGTCGAAGAGAAGCCAGATGTAGTAGTCGATATAGTGGATGCGTCTAACCTAGAGAGAAACCTCTACCTAACACTTCAACTACTGGAAATAGAAGCGAACATAGTTATAGCACTCAATAAGTTCGATATAGCAGAGGATCTAGGATATGAGATATACGTAGAAGAGTTGTCTAAAATACTCAAAGTACCCGTAATTCCTACAGTTGCCACAACTAAGAAAGGAATGGAGGAGCTCAAAGATGCCATAGTGGAGGTCGCTAAAAAGAGGAAAAGAAAAGGTGGTGTAAGAATAAACTACGGGTCTAAGCTAGAGAGTATAATATCAAAACTAGAGGGTATCTTAGCGAAGGATGAGAAACTAGTAAGCAGGTATCCGAGGAGGTGGCTAGCTATTAAAATACTAGAAAAAGATAGGGAGGTGCTCAGGAAAATAGCATCTAGTCCTATTCGAGATGAAGTTGAGGAAATCCTCAGGTGAGATCTATGGATATTTCATCAAGTGGGGATTACGAAGTAATACTTGCCGAGAGACGCTATGAGGTTATCTCAGAGATTGTAGAAAGAGTGCTCAGGGGTAGAAGAAAGGTAACCTTTTCAGATCTCTTGGACAAGGTATTTCTGGATAAGTATCTCGGAATACCCATATTCCTGGCACTCTGGTGGGCTCTCTTTAGGTTTACCTATGATGTCTCAGCACCCCTCTCTGATCTGATAGACCTACTATTTAGTCAACTAGGTGAACTCGTAAGAGCCTGGGTAATGGATGAGATTCTGAGTTCATTCATAGCCGATGGTCTAATAGCAGGACTAGGAGGAATTCTAGTGTTCCTCCCTCCCATATTCTTCCTGTTCTTTGGATTAGCTATCCTAGAGGATAGTGGATATTTGGCTAGAGCTGCGTTTGTCTTCGATAAGTTACTATCGAAGTTCGGGCTTCAGGGTAGGAGCTTCATACCATTGTTACTGGGCTTTGGATGTAATTTACCAGCCTGTATGGCATGTAGGACTATAGATACGGAAGAGGATAGAATACTGACAATAATCGTTAATCCCTTAATAACGTGTAGTGCTAGACTACCTGTATATGTCCTCATAGGATCAGCTGTTCTAGGCGCATATGCGGCCGCTGGGATATACTCTATGTACCTTCTCAGTATATTCTTAGCTATATTAATGGCGCTACTATTTAGACATACCATACCCTACTTTAAAGGGAGGAGAGCAGCCTTCATCCTGGAGTTTCCACCATATGCCATGCCCACTCTGAGAACTACACTAATACACATGTGGGAGAGGGGAGTTCTATTCCTAAAGAAAGCTGGAACTGTGATACTGCTCGGTGTAATTGTAGTCTGGTTTCTATCGAGCTTCCCCTGGGGGGCTTCCGTGGAGGATTCCTATCTAGCTGTTCTAGGAAAAACACTGGAACCTATATTTCGTCCCTTGGGCTTTGATTGGAGAGCTTGTGTAGCCCTATTCTTCGGTTTCATAGCGAAGGAGATAGTGGTGGCAACTTTTGGAACTTTCTTTGGACTTGGAGAGGAGGAGGAAGAGGCTATAGCCGAAGTTATTCGAGAACAGAATATGTTCACTCCACTTACAGGCTATGCCTTCATGGTATTCACATTACTATACATACCCTGTGTAGCAACGATAGGAATAATATACAGGGAGACGAATTCTGTGAAGTGGACAATCTTTACAGTAATCTACGGATTGATACTCGCCTACATAATGTCACTCTTAGTGATTACCGTAGGACATCTAATGGGATTTAGCTGAGGTGAGCACATGCAGGTTTCTAAAGGATCTATATTTGCGTACACCCTGATTCTAGGCATACTCTACTTACTACTAGGCTTTTTAGAGTTTACTGAAGGTTTCAGTATAATGTTCCTACCACCAGATTACCATGTAAATCTACTAGGGTCGTTTATTCCTGGAGATCTCTTTGGCGGGTTCTCAACCATAGTCATAGGGCTAGTACTCATCAGATCTCTTTTATTAAGGCATAGGGAGTATGAAGCATTCATGTACATACTAGTGGGAAGTGCTATAGCGGTCACCTTTGGAGTACTATATGTACTCATTGCAGGAGCTAATGGACTTTCGGCGTACATGGCAGGAGAGGAGTGGATGTGGATAGAGGATATGTCCAGGTGCGAAATACTACTACTTCCATTCTCCATTTTACTTGTTCTTACCTCATGGTCTGTGATTAGAAGTACGATGAAAAGAAGCGATTAGCATACAGAGGATGTTTGATAAGCTTCTT
>CAZFTG010000084.1:0-3523 GCA_964522205.1 uncultured Thermoproteales archaeon | reverse complement strand
ATATAATTCTATCACCTGTACTATAGTTTGAAAGTACAAAATACTGTTAAAGAGAACTAATAATCCACTAAATTAGTATTTACTGAATATATATTGTAATTAAAATCAGATCCACTTCTTTCTTACGCCTTATCCGATAATGATAGTATTAGGAGGTTTTAAAGTACCTGGTGCTCTTCGAAGAAATGTATACTTCATCATAAGAATCTTCGGAAGCCATCCTCCAGCATTCTTAGTACCCTTCCTAATAAGCCTACAGCATCTTTTGATGTCACCACTCATACGTGTATTAATGGAAGTGATTAGAATTGCATCATTAATTATAATGCTAGCGAGAACCCTAATACCGAGCTTTGTGCCTATATTGGTATACGTAGTGATAGAGTCATATGCTTTCTTAATGTTGACAATGATATACCTGAGAAGATAAGTACACTATCAGTACTCCTATATGAATACCCCATTTTCAGATGCACCTATAACTATTAAACTTGAGCTAGGTCATTATCGGGGAGTTAAATTGAATTGCATTTACATTCTACAGTTAAATGTCCCTGTACTCTTTTATAAGATATTACTTTCTGTCTAATTATCACTCATCAAGAGTTATAAGCCGCTTCTTCCATGGATATTAGTAAGGTAAAATTATTCGATAGATATAAATTTGCCTCTCTCTAAGTATTCAAGTCTCTCGGTGGGATAATGGGAGTATTCGAAAGATACATCCCCTGTGTAATGTATGCTAAGGGTAAGGATTTATATGAATTACACTTCATGGTCTCCAATAGACCTGGAAAGTTAATAGAGGCTCTCAAGGTTTTTGCCAAGTATAACATTAATCTCTTGAGTATTAGTGCATATGCCTTACCCGAGTGGGTACGTGCACCAGTTTTCCTCTTTGCTGACTTCTCAAATGCGGATAGTAGTATTGACGATCTTATGAGGGAGTTAGAGAGAATAACGGAGAGTAAAGTATATGCAAAGAAATCTTCGGTTGGAGACTTTATGAGTAGTGAGTTGGGCTTTCCTCTTCTTGTAGTTCCTGGAATCCGTTCGATAGTAATACTCGAGTTAGATCTTAAAGAGATGCTTAGGGGATTGTATAACAACCTAGGAGAGTCGGCAGCAGTCTTCCTATTTTACTTAGCCTACCCTGGTGGTAAGTTCTTTGCAAAGTACCTCTCAGAAAAGTTTGGTCTAAAGGGAAAAGAACTCCTATTAGAAGTCTTAAAAATCTATCAGGCCTGTGGTTGGGCGCGAATAGAACTACTCGAGTATGAGCCCGAGAATATGAGAATAATCTTAAGACTCTATGACTCTGTAGAGTGTAAAATATTCGAAAAGGCTGATAAACCCATGAATCAGCTTATTAGAGGGCATATAAGTGGATTTTTAACAGGTCTACTAAAGATGAATGTGAGAGCTATAGAGACTAAGTGCATTGCTAAGGGAGATCCCTATTGTGAATTCTATATAGAAAAGGTCTAATTAGGGAATAGAGATGTACCCTACACTACACTATTAGTGAGTTTTAAACTTTAATTACAAATTCACTTCCCATAACCTTGCTTTATTCCGAGTTTACAGTTTTACTACCACATTTAGCAAATAAATGGAATTTTAAGCCTTGTTACACTCTCAGAAATTACCTTTCTTCTATAAATCTTCCATCGTCCCTTGTCATCTTTAATCTTCTTACTCTCTTTTCAAGCCATCCTATTCTCGCTTTAGGTCTATGGTCAAACTCCGGAACGTAGGGTTTTATATCGAGAAGAGGAGTCCCATCTACTATATCTATGTCTTCTACATACAACTTATTTCCTCTAATTTCAATTAGTCTAACTACAGATATTCCAATAGGGTTAGGTCTAGCTGGTGCTCGTGTAGCGAAGACACCTCTAGTTTCATTATCCATGTATGGGATAACTCTTAGTAGAGATTTCTTGACTAGATGGAAGTGATACACTAGGATTATGTGTGAAAATCCTTCAAGATCTTTTAATCCCTCTACATACTCTGGAAAGACTTCGACTACTCCTCTAATACCTTTTCCAGCTGATGGCTGTATTGGAACCCCCTTAGGACTCTTGAATGGCGTCCTTATTACACCGATAGGCCTGTAGACTATCCTTTCCATGTTCTCAGAATAATATCACTTTAACTCCTAATTATCTTAACCACTCGCTCTCAGGTAAAACCAGCTTCAACGGGAACTTTTCTTAACGTTGGAAGATTCTAAGATGACCGTCTGAACATTCATCATAGAGTAGTAATCCCTTCGTTCATGTCTACATGCTATACTATCCCATTTATAAGAGGAGAGCTGGAGAGTGCAAATAATTAGTGCTATCGGCAATAAGATGCTCCCATAGTCAGGAATGGAGGATAGATAGCCATGATGAGATACTTCGTGTCAAAAGATGTAAAACGGTACAGAATAGTAAAATGGTGTCCTTCAATCCATAGCATCGTATTTACTGGTTTTCTTAGAAGTGAGTCTGCGTTTATTTTACAATTTTAAAGCTAGCTAAAAATATCTTATTTTACTTTATCTCTATCTCGAACTCACAGTAAGGATCTCCCATGGCTATACACTTAGTTTCTCTCACCTCGACTTCTTCACTCCAGAGTTCTGAGATACATCCTGCTAATATTCCCCTGAAGAGCTGACTATTAGGTTTATCGCTCTTTACTTCTAAACACTCTGATAGCTCTCTGGCTACTACTCTGCAGTATGCTCTCTCAATGTACTCTTCGAGTTTAAATCTTCCATGTCCCAGACTTTCATTATATAATAGTATGTACATTAGAGACCTCTTATTGTCTTTAAAATATGGTGATATCCTTTTAGCTAATGCTTTACCAGCCCTATATCCCATATGGTACATTATAGCTAGTCCCCCATCTCCTAATTCCCTTAACATTTCAAATAAGTGGTGTATATCCTCAAGTGTGAAGACTACAAGCCTAGCCTCTCCATGGGTTAATGGCAGGTCTAGTAATTCCATTCTTTTGATGTAAGGAATAGATCTCATCATGGACTCTATCTCTCTAAATTCCCTCTTAACTTCTGTTAGATCAAGAAATAGCGTAGTCTGTACTAGTGCTCTATCGGGATGGGCCTGTAGGATGCAACTCAATATGTCTATATTCCTTTCTGAAAGAGCTTTAAGGACTTCTATAATATTGTTAATTCCACCTTCTAGTTCTATGCTAGTAAAGACTATTCTCCTCTGAGGGAAGTACGCCTCTCCTATCTTCCATGGTATGAACTCCATATCATCACCATTAATAGTACTTTATCCTCCTTTTGACTTTAACGGTAAATTTTAGTAAACTATATTTCCTCTAAAATTTCATTATCTGCTTCTATCGACTAATTAGATAATATTGCTCATTCTATACTAATAGTATAGATATATAGACTAGAATTTATTAGAAAATAGGTTTCTATTGTTTAGCATTCATTATTATACATACTCCTTGAATTACCTTAACTCCTGCTGATTCTAGTCTCTTTATT
>CAZFTG010000083.1:0-3535 GCA_964522205.1 uncultured Thermoproteales archaeon | reverse complement strand
CTGTATATTCTAGAGTCGTCTATCTCCCAGTATCTATGTATTATTAGGTTTCTTAGTCGAGTGAGCTTCTCCATTTCTTCGCCTATCCTAGGAGATATGACCTTATGCTCAACTAGTCTCCTAAAGATGTGGGGGTATCCCTCAACTCTCTTAATGCCTAAAAGCTCCCTTAAGATGTAGAGTCCTAAACTAGCAGAAGCCTCCACTATTTCCACAATTGCCAAACGTAGGGTATATCTATTCCTTACATCACGTATGAACTCATCATATTCCATATCAGTGATACTCCTAGCTATCTTTAAGGATTCTCTGATCTCCGCTAGTAATCTCTTAATCCTCTCATCGTTCACAGTAATACTGCAATATCCCTTATATAAAAGCCATACCAATAGTAGTTCTCGCTATAAGCCTTCTATGAGTTTAACCTTTGCTGTTAAGGAGTCTAACAGTAAGTCCTAAGGTTTTAAGGCGAGAATCCCGAGCAGAGGCTTCTCAGTATCGAAACTATTGTCAGTATAAGATCTCCAGCTCGAGATTTTTATGTAGGCTACTACATACCACACCTCAACATCCTCTCGGTATCTTTAAGGAGAAAGTAAACACTTAAGCTTGAAACCAGTTTTCATCTTTGGTGGTAAAACTGTTCATTGATGAGATTGTTGAGTGGGTTCTTAAGAGAATTAAAAAGTTGAAGTGTAGAACTAAAGTTCTAGACTACTCGATAGGCCGTTCGTACAGTTACGTACTAGTTGGTGATGATAGAGGTAGGAGTCTAGGTCTAGCTCTAACACCTATAGAGGATATCATTGGGTGTAAGCTTACACCCTCAAGAAGGCCTAGTATTGGGAATCTACCCGAAATGGTCTCATCAATAAATCCCCTTGAAAAGGTTTTAGGCGTTGCACTATTGAACGCGCTATCATCTCACCTACTATGGAGGGTTAACGATACTGATAGGTTAAGAGTTGAATTTGGAGACCTTTTAGAGTTGACGTGTAAGCTCGTTGAGGAGCCTATTATGGTAGTTGGGAATATGGCTCCTTTAGTTAGGAGTTTAAAGGAGCATGGGTTTAAGAGGATCTATGTTACTGAGAGGAATCCGAGCTTTAGATGTGGAATTTCACTTTCAGACAACATCTTCCTAAGGCTTATAGGCTCGTGTAGAAGTCTTGTGGTTACGGGTGCCACTTTAGTGAATGATACTATAGACCTGTTCTTGGAGTTTAAAGGTAATTCCAAGCTCTTACTCGTAGGTCCAACAGCATCAATACATCCAAAACCAGCATTTAAACTTGGAGTTTCAGCAATAGCCTCATTAGCTGTTGAGGATATCGATTCCACAATTGAAGTTATTAAGCTTGGTGGTAGTAGATGGGACTTCACAAGATACTGTAGGCAGTACCTTATACTACCGAAAACCCATAAACTCTAGAATGTGATCACCCCTAACATTTACCTCCATACCTTAGGCATCAGCCCTTTAGTCAAGGCATTTTCCAATCCTTAACCATATATGAGATGAGGAGTGCCTTAAGCATACACTCGTTTTTAGAAGATGCCTTATCTTCAGTTTATCACTCAATATGTTCACATCTACACTGGATAAGCTCCGCATACCCTACAGTATCGTGTATATCTCGGTATTCCTGAGCCACAGTATGGGCATCTCTTCTCACCTACAGAAGGCTTCCTTATCTTATGATACTTTGTAAATATTTTGTAGAGGTATGGCTGAGCCTTACCCCAAAACCTGATATTACTAGGTCTCTTCAGACCTTTGCTTAACTCCTCTAGAACCCTATACAATATGTTAAAGCCACTACCCTGCTCGATAGGATGCTTGGCCCTCCATATAATTTCTTGTGGAAGATAGTTTTCAAAAGCTTTCCTCAGAACATACTTTCCTACAGTTCTATTACCAATCTTTACTACCTTAAGCCTAGCGGGTATCTTTAAAGATACTTCTACTACTTTAGGCTCAAGATAAGGAGTCCTAATTTCTAGACCTAGAGGTTTAGCTAGGTCTATTGACGAGAATCTCCATATTCTCGTTAGGTGCTCTATATAGTTCTCTAGAGATTCGTAATCCATTTCATGCATATAGCTATAGCCTGCAAATAGTTCGTCAGCACCATCACCTGTTAGAACAGCTATACCATCATCCTCCTCCACATACTTGAGAGCAGTATAGATAGCTGTCGAATTAACTACCTCCATAGGATCGAATGTTGCGAGGATCTTAATGACATCCTCCATAAGCTTCAAGGTCTCATCGACACCTACAGCTATGTGAACAAGTTCAATACCTAGATACTTAGCTAGCCTATGAGAATACATAAGATCTGTTGGAGTCCCCTCTTCGAGAGACACAAGGATGCCCTTAAATCTAACTCCAAGTTTCCAAACAAGGTATGCTGCTATGGAAGAATCTAGACCACCAGATATCAGTGCATGAGTTACATCACTATACTGCTTCGTAGCATTCCAGAGAGCTTCTCTAAGCATTCTAGTATAGTAGTTCAGAGTATACGATGGCAAAATAGCCCACCTAGGGTAATCTATCATAGATAAGCTAGGAATTGTATAAAACTTACTCCAATAGTAGCTTTACCTTAAGGAGAATATTCTACATATAATATAAAGAAAGTAATTGTTTTTAAAGAGCTACTCTTTAGCCTCTTGAAATTGTTAATCCTGTTAAAGCTGATACTACAGCTTCCCGAATACCAAATCCTCTTAAGTGATGAAGCAGGGATTAAACCTATCATAAGCATCATGAATTGTCTTACTGAAATATGGTTCTGATCTATGAAATAGGAAATAGCTTATAATTTCTCCGGGATCTCAGGATAGCTAAGGAGGAGAAGTAGGTGGTCTAGGTTACAGGAAACTTAAAATAAGGGCTTAAGTCTAATGTACTGAAAGCATGTTTAGATTGAAATCTGAGATATTGAGGTTGTTGAGGGAGGATGAAGAGTTTAGGTATGCTGTAGCTGGGCTCATAGGTCTAGAGGAAATACTCAAAAGACTAGATAGACATGAAGAGGAACTAGTAAGACATAGAAAAGAGCTAGTAAGACTAAGGGAGGATATGAATAAGGTATTGGAAAGGTTGGATAGGCATGAAGAAGAACTAGTAAGACATGGAGAGGAGTTGATAAGACTTAGGGAGGATATGAATAGGGGTTTTGAACTTGTCAATAGACATATATCAGCCCTAGGTGCTAGGTGGGGTTTGATAGCTGAGGAGGCCTTTAAGGAGGGGTTAAGAGGAGTACTAGAGAAAGAACTAGGATTAAAAGTAGAGAAGTGGACACACTTCGACCAAAAGGGCTTAGTCTACGGCTACCCCAGCCAAGTTGAAATAGATATAGCCATTAAAGATGAGGAACTGATATTAATTGAAGTAGCCTCGCATGTGAAGACATCAGATGTATATGAGTTCAAGAGAAAAGCAGAACTATACGAAAAAGTAACTGGCAAAAGACCAGATAGACTACTCATAGTAACACCCTACGCAGAACAAAAAGCAATA
>CAZFTG010000082.1:0-3640 GCA_964522205.1 uncultured Thermoproteales archaeon | reverse complement strand
GGGATAGAGAAGAGATTACCGCCAAGGAGATTGCTCAATCAATAGGTGGTGAGTGTAAGCTACTGGCTAAGTGGATCTCTGGAGAACAGAAGTACACGACTTATATTCCAGGCTTCAGTCCAGAAGAGTATAATTTTAAAGTTAGAAGAGGAGAAGCAATCTTCATATACATGGAAAAAGACAAAACATGGACAAGACATTAGACAACTAAATCTCGTGAAGAGAATTAAAAATATTACCTTCCATCTATAACTTATCCAAGTTTTTAATGTTGAGAGAGAAGTATAGCTTAACATATTATTACATATGAGTACAGTTAATATCATATTTTCAGAATTGAAAACTCTTATAAATTAAAACGTAGAAAATAAAACTCTGTTCACAATAATTGTGTTAAGGAGATAGATAAGAATTAACATTATTAATGATCACTATTAAAACTAATACTAATTTCATGTATAAGAGAATGAATACTTATAAGGAAGAAATAATATGAATACTAAGTATTTGATATAATGATGTGTCCAAGATGAAAGGGTTAAAATATTACAAAAGTATACTGTGTCTTCAACTCATAATACTAATTCTAATCTCGATAGGGATGGGATTAATTTCAAGTAGTACGTACGCTCAGGAAGATAAACTAACTATCACCTCTTGGTATTCTCGTGGTGGTAATCCTGTCAATAAGGATAGCGAGCAGGATCTTATGTACTTAGTTAAAGAAGGAGATACTATAGAATTCTCAGTAACAGTTAATAAAAAGGCAAACTTCATCTGGGAGGTCAATAAAGTAGAACAGGGAGTAAACTCCAATACTTTTACTTTTAAGGTTCCTAATGAGAAAGGTATATGGGAAATACATGTTAAAGCTTACACTGAAGACGAGGAAGCACATCATGAATGGGTTATTTCAACACTTAGTGAGGATGAAGCACCGACTATATTCGACTACTTCACGGATAAGAAGTCATATGGAAGAACCGAGAAAGACCCATGGAATAGACCTCTACCTGAGTGGTCAGGAGAAGAAGAATATGCACCTCATGCATCTAAGGGATTTGTAGATTCAAGTGAAGGTATCACTTACTCCTCCACTCCATCGACAATTGCCTACGGTACCTGGAAGTTTAAGTACAGATTTCCAGAGGCTATGAGGACATGTGGTGGAGAAGGGATAAGCTTTACCTATATCAGTACTAGTGGAGAAGACTGGGGCTCATTTAGCTTCTCCCAATGCTGTGATTCACATCATCATTGTGTCATATCTCACTCTGAGGCCGACTTCAGTATAGACTACGATGATGGAGTAGTACTTCGAGATAAGTGGTATACGGTGACTATAATCCGCACACGGGAAGGATGGATATACGTCTTCAGAGATGATAAAATAGAATTCTTAGTCTACGAGCCAAAAATCGAGAAAAGTGAAAGCATATCCCTAAGATTAGTTAGTCCTAGCAGTCCTAAAAGATACTTTGATTGCCTAGAGGTTTATGCTGATAAATACCTATTTCCTAACAAGGGGATAATCTATGGAGAATATGTGTCAGCCTACTATTCCATGAACTATAAGAATTACCCCATAAAGAAGCACGGTATAATAGTTAAGGGAAGAGGAATTACTCTGAGTAAGATTGCCGAGGAGATAAATGATCCCTCCCTCTTCACTTATGATCCTGACACTAGGACAGCAATCTGTTATACTAACCTTGTATTGGACGAGGGAGCTGAACTTACCATAGAAAACGAGGTCTTAAAGTTCCACTGTGATTATGATGGAGAACTAGAGTTTGTCCTAAAATACGCATCTGAACTCTTTGTGAGAAATAGTATTATCACCTCTACAAATGAGCACTACTGGGTCTGGAACCTAGCTAGTACTACAACTCACTATGGCTATGAAATAAAGCTAGAAGAGGGAAGAGAGCCAGATTACTACGACTTCGTTATGGTACTCGCCTGTTCCTATCATGGTCGATTCATAGTAGAAAACTCGATAATAAACAATACCGCACACCTATTCTTCGATTCTCCCTATGAGCTCAGAATAGTAAACACTAAGATATTGAACCTACATGAAATCGATATAGGTAATTATACTTTTATAGGGAGCTATGAAGATGCTGTCAAAGATATGAAGACCTTTCTTAAGGGAAAGAAGGGACTGTGGATCTACACTGATGATATCAATCTTTGTGACTTCACCTTAAGAGGTGTGGATATAAGAGGTGCAGAACCCACATTCAACCTAACATTACTCATAAATGCGCATAGGGATAAGCTTAACTTATATGACGTAGATATTGGAGACGGGAATATAATTATAAAGGAATCGCTAGCCCAAACATATAGACAGTCTCATGATTGTTATAGTAATGGTCCACCTTACAATTGGAAGAGTTATCTAGATAGTGGTATTGGACTAGTGAACTGTAGGTTTAAGGATGTCTTTTTAACTCCAGGAATATTTACGGACTGCGATGGAAAACCCGTTAGAAAATTCGTAGCGGTGAAGTACTATCTAGATATTAAAGTAGTCGATGCTAATGGCAATCCAGTACCCAATGCTAAGGTGGTAGTAGTAAATGAAATTGATAACTTCAACTTCCCCCCAGAAAATCTAGCGGTAATCAAGCCCTATACTGGTGATCTAGATGCATTAGATGGAGGAGAGTATGCCGGTTTCTACCACCACTTCAGAATCATAGAGGGTATTCCACTAAACTATACCTACACGGGTAGCGATGGACACACCCCCCTCCCCTCAGATCCAGAGAATACTATCGTGCTTACAGACTACGTTAAGAAGATAGAAGACTCCTATAGTGGCATTAAGATAAGCTGGGTATCACATCAGGGAGCTATAAAGTACATCAAGTTCGATCTTTACGATGAACATCATGGCAATATCTTGCACCTCGTTAAGTATCTAAACCTGAAGAAAGGAGATAAATACCATGTCAAGGTAGTTTACGATCCCGATGAAAATACTATTAGTCTTCTGATAACTGATGAAGGAGGGAATATAATCTGGAGTACTGGCGAGATAAAGATAATGGCTAAGATAGGCCTTCTCGATCTCAATCAGATAGCCTTTGAAGTTAGGAAGAAAGATGCAACTAATGATATCTCATGGGAGAATGGGCACATAAAGGTAGATACTAGTGTGTATAGAGGAAGAATAAGAGCATATGTAGATAACATGAAGATTATTGCTAATGGAACTACAATAGAGGATAACGATTATTCCAACGATCCAGGATTAAAGCCTATTGATGAAAATGTTATAGAGTACTATGATCTCTCTAAATCTACAGGAGGAGAACCATTTATATGGGAATTTGATATAGAACTCGATGAGTTCGACATAGACGGTCCTTGGATTTCTATATGGCTTAGAGATGGTAAGCACACCCCAGATCCCGATGAGAAAATCATAGACTACACCTATACCATTACTGTCTCTAAGAATGGTAAAAATGTTACCATACACGGTTTTAACATCGATAGCTCCTGGTACAGAGATGATCCTAATACTCCTATCAAGACTCTAGTGATAAATCTAGAGAGTGGTGAGTGGTGGATTGAGGAAAAGGAAATTCATACTCAAAAAGTAGAGTTGGAGAAGGGGTGGAAT
>CAZFTG010000081.1:2039-3712 GCA_964522205.1 uncultured Thermoproteales archaeon | reverse complement strand
TGGAGAAGGGAGTGATAACAAAATACGAATACTACATCCAAGACCCATCATACATACCAAGAAAGTACACAATAAGATACAAATTATACAGAAATGGAGCTTGGAGGAGAGATAGAGTACTCAGAGCACTGAGAAGAGGAGAGATAAAACTAAGAGAAGAACTAAACGTACTATCAGAACACTATCAATACGATGATCTAGAGGAGCTGTACTAGGCTCTAGAACTACGCCTACAGTAGGACGGGAATATAATCTCAGTCGATATGTTCTAGGGGCATATTCAAGGGATATGGATATTATTTATGAGGAGAATAGGTATTAGATGTTCATAAGAGAGGAGAGGCTCTCCATAGACTACCTACCTAAGAGATTACCCCATAGAGAGCACCAACTAGAACAGCTACTCTCCCTGAATGAGAATATAGCCATATTAGTAGGTCCCGTGGGTGTGGGGAAGACCTCGACTCTGAAGAAGGTAGGTGAAATTAGGTCGAGAAGTGGAGTAGACCGCTTAGTACACGTCAGCGGCTACAGGTACAGGACATCATACCTGATGATGCGGGCTCTTCTCAGAAGGTTGGGATTGACTATTCCTAGAGGGTACTCTACAGATGAGTACTTGGAGTTCCTAGCGGGATACTTGAGTTCTAGAGAAGGGGAGATCATAGTAGCCTTAGATGATGTGGACTACCTAAGAGATCATGAAAAAGTAGTCGAGATGGTTATTAGGTTGAGCGAGTACACTACAGTCTACTGCGTATACCACAGTAAGTACCTACTACCTAGAGCACTAAGGGGATACCAGCTAGTATCCTTCACACCCTATACAGTGGAGGAGATAGAGGACATTCTAATGGCTAGGGTCTTCGAAGAGGAGGCTGTAGATCCCAGGGCTATAGATGATGACATCATAGAACTGATAGCCCTAATGGTGGGCTATGACGTTGGAGGGAGGGGGGACTGTAGATTGGCCTTAGAGATCCTGTGGAGAGCTGGTAAGTACTCGATAGTAGAGGGTAAGGAGCACATAGGAATCGAGGAGGTCAGAAGAGCGTACATGGACACCCTGATAGATCTCAACGAAATGATGTTCGATCTAGACCTCGAGGAGTTAAACCTACTTAAGGATCTATTGGAAGCAGTACCCCCTGGGGAAAAATCAGTAGATCTCTCTGAAGTAGGAGAGAGTGGAGCACTGAGGTCATTAAACGATAGAGGAATAGTAAGGGTATTTAGAGGGCATATTGTTCCACTGATACCCATTGAAGTACTCTTAAGTGCTGTAGATGAGAGACTTAAGAGCTATGAGCTGTTCTCATAGTCCTACTGGCTACTAGTCCTAGGTAGATCGTATGGACGAGATCATCGGTCGGTACTATAACCTCACTTCTTCTCGTGATGAGGGTTCTATCGGACTTAGCTAGTATCACCTTTAGTGCACCCGACATCCTTCTGAGGAGTGAATCGTTTAACCTGAGCTTTCTGACGCCATTATGGTATTCTACTGTGAGGAGTCCAGAGGCTACAAGTCTATCTATAAGCCCTCTACTCCTAATACCGGATAGTCTGAGAGCTCTGTTCTCTTCCATCCTACCATTGAGATAGAGTGTGAGTAGAAGTCTTAGCACTGGTTTACTGAGTTCCATGCTCAGCGCCATGAGTACTGCTGTTTT
>CAZFTG010000081.1:0-1939 GCA_964522205.1 uncultured Thermoproteales archaeon | reverse complement strand
CTTTCCTTAATTTTTTCCAAGAATTCGAGTTCTCTCCTGTAATCATAACTCTTGGTAGGTATCCTCCTACCCGCAACTTCTAGTAGCATAACGAGCTCTCCTCTGGTAACTCCTTCTTCTCCAGCTTTTATAGTTAACAGTTTTTCTAGTATAGCTCTGCGGGCAACCTCTGACCAGTTGATCTCTTTATACTTCTTCATCAACTTGTAGAGTTCCTCGGGAACACTAAGTGTGATATGTGTCATACGTATATTACATATCTTCGGTTTAAAAGTCTTATCAGGACAAGGTCTCCTCACTTACGTTATAGTGTATTTTCGTATCATACTATAGATTTCATTACTCTTGATCTTCCCCTATGCTCCCTACACTGACTGCTCACTTTATCATAACTAGCCTTAGGAACATGAAGTGCATTTGACCCCATCCTCTCGATGTTCATAGGGATCGCTACTTAACCATAGGAGGGACTGAATCTAAATCCTGATACCCTCATGAAGCAAAAGATACAGAAAACAATAAGCTATTTCTCAAAACTAGATGAAGATATACTTCGATCAGTTTATAGATATCTCCTGTTCCAAAGGGAGAAGATCAATTAAAAAGATAATTATTAAAACAACTATAGTTTAGATATACTAGGGATTGGAAGAGCTGTGAAGAATCTGAAAAGAGCACTGATAATAGCTATTATAGTATCAGGACTCACCCTCATCCTTCTCTACTATACTCTTAGGCATACGCAGGGTAATGTAGTGTACCACTACCTCAAAGTGATGAAAAAGGGCATGGGAACGATCGAGGTAGATATCCCTAAAGGCTCGGGAGAGAGATTGACCTCAGACCTCTTTAAGGTCACTAATGGTAGTAGGGTCGGCCTAGTGATCAGAGCGGATAGGGGATGGGAGATAAAATGGGTAGAGGTGAATGGAGAGAAGACTACATACCCCCTCAATACTACTAAAGTGGAGTTATCTATACCAATAACCAGTAATACTACAGTAGAAGTCGAGCTGACTAAGATACCAGAGTATGAACTGAGAGTACTAATAGAGGGTGAGGGCACTGTTGATGTGAATAGAACTACTGCCTTTAGAGGAGAGAGTATAAGCGCAGTCATAAGACCTGCTGAGGGCTGGTTCATCGAGTCTGTGAGACTTGATGGTGAGGATCTGGGTGCTGTAGATAGGTTGAGCATAGAGATGTGGAGTGATAGAGTACTAGAAGTGAAGTTCCACAGATGGGCATATCTGAATATCACAGTAAAGGGTAATGCTACCCTAGAGATCGAAAGAGCTGAACTAGTAAATGGAATCTACAGAGTTCCCGAGGGCACTGTTAATGTCAATATAAGGGGACACGCTGATCTAAGAGAAGAATGGTTTATCCAGAGAATAGTGCTAGATAATACGGTACTGTTCGAGTTCAATAGATCTCAAGCGGTAGTAGAGAAGACTCTGACACTAAATGCAACTGGGTATAGGAGGCTAGTAGTTGAACTCTATAGAGTAGCCTATGTGATCTTAAGAATAGAGATCATCGGTAATGGAACAGCTCAGATTGAAGGGTATAGGGATAGGCTTGAGGAAAACACCTATAGGGTAGAGAGTTCAAAAACGTTTAAAGTATACTTTAAACCCTCTAACTGGTTCTGGCTATTCAGAAAGGCTCAGATAATCGGTAAGGGCGAGATCCTAGAACTACACAAGGACTGTATAGTTGTAGTATTAGAAGAGGACTCCACCATAAGGCTCACATTCGAGAAGAGGAAGCTTCCAGAGGGAATTAGGGGTTATGTAACTGACGAACCAGTATCACTTTACAGGGGTACTAAGATTATGAAGGTCAATAAGACTACATACATCATAGACGGAGGAGACTTTGTAGTAGACGCATTCATACCCCTTGAGAAGGAATGGTATAGGATAAAGGTCAAGGT
>CAZFTG010000080.1:0-3742 GCA_964522205.1 uncultured Thermoproteales archaeon | reverse complement strand
AACTGATGACACAACTGAGTCTTACCAACACCAAACTCACCAACAAACTCAGTAACAGCCTGAGTCTCTATACCTCCTCCAAACATATCATCAAGTGCCCTACTCCCAGTGGATATGAAATTTATCTTCATCCTCTTCTCGTATACTTCTTCAGCTGTAGTGAACTTTATACCAAGTAGTTTTCTGGCGTATTCCGCTATTCTAGCAGCTCTTTCTTCACTTACACCGAGTACCTCTGATAGTGTTCTAGCTGGAGCCACAGCTATAGCCTCGACAGTAGCAAAACCCGCTTCCTTGAGCTTTTCAGCTGAGGCTGGTCCAATTCCCTTTATATCGGTGAGGTTCAATTCGCTCATTTACATTTCCCCTATGGAAGTCCTCTCATCCTATATATAAAAATTACGTTGGTTTTTAAGTTGTTGATTTTATGAAGAAGAGAGTAGAATAGGTCTCTTTCCTGTATAGTACTTAGAGTACTCTACTTACACTTTATTATCATATGCGTTCGAAAATAGTACTGAGGTGAACAGTAGTGAATGAGCATTTATTTAGGTTGGGAAAATTAGCCTTAAGGATTAACCACATGAGGAGACCTAAGACAAACGATATAGTTAGACGCCTTCTAGTACTCCCTCCGAAGAGAATTGTCCTGAAGAACTTGTTATCAATAAATCCAATCACAGCTTTTAACCCAGCAATACAGATGCAGGAGGGAGAAATAAAGGTCTATACGAGGATTACTACTGGATATTATACCTACAGTAGTGTGATTGCCGAGTTCGCACTCAAATTAGATGATATATATGAGGGAGTACACGACAGGATTGAAGCCGAAGTTACGATAATCCCTGATAGTGAAGTGGACTTCTGGGGAGTTGAAGATCCCAGAATCACGACTATTAATGGGAGGGGGTTCATGACCTACACAGGCAGAACACGATGGTTTTTTGAGGGTAAAGTAAACAGAACAGTTCCCATTGTAGCCGAGAGACGTAGTGGAACTTGGAACAGAAGGTTCTATCTCAAGCTTCCACCACTTCTAGACCAAATAGTTTCCCTAAACAAGGATGCCTTTATACAAGTTCTGGATGATAAGATACTACATGTCTTCCACAGACCTATCTTTGAGAATAGCCCTCCCTCTCTATGGCATGGAACTCTTCCTCTAGAAGTCTTAGATAAGGAGAAGTTTAGAGAGGAAGTCATTATGAATAACGAGTTAATAATGTTCCCTGCAGACTTTGAACGAAATGTAGGTTGGGGTGCTCCTCTACTTAAGATAGATGACGGATATATTGCTATAGTCCATGCTAGAGGAATTGATGAAGTCTACCGCCTATACTCTCTACTCCTAACTCTTGAAGGAGATAGACTCGAGATAACAGGAGTCTCTGAGACCTATATAATGGAGCCTAAAGAGATCTACGAGAAGTGCGGAGATCGCCCGAATGTAGTGTTTATCTGTGGTGCAGAGGTAATAGGGGATAAAGTACTGATATCCTATGGTGCCGCTGACCAGTTCATTGCTTTCGGTGAAATTGAACTCTCCGAACTCGTGAATTCTATTAGAGAGATCAAGTGATACCATAAAATACACAATACCACTTGAATTTACTTAGCTTAGTTATGATCACGTTAAGTCTCTTCAGCTCTGTGGTATGTGAATTTAGGCATTATTTTATTGTCCGAAAGATGGTATTCTGTTGAAGAGGAATACTCCAGTAGTCTCTTAGTTCACCTATATCGACTCTTAGCCATGCTGGGAGGAGATGCCATATACACATATTACTGTAGTAGTTACTCCCCCAGATGGGTTCACCTGTTTCACTATCGTAGCTGAAGTATATATTCCATGGTGACCTTTGATATCTGACTACGTTCTCATAAGCCCTCTTTGCTACCTCTAAGCCCTCTTTTAGTAGTCCAGTGTAAAGACAAGTTGCAGCATAATTCATAACTTCTCCGAAAATCACTACTTCAGAGTGAGGACCAGGTTCAGGAACCCCCTCAGGTCTCACTCCACTTACTGCACCAAATTTCGTCGCTCTCACGTTTAGGTGAAAGACTGCATGAAGGGCACTCACTATATGCTCTCTCGGAAGAATATCACCAAGTCCTAGTAGGTATGCGTAGAGTTGTCCCATCAGTTGATTACATAGACAGACTTCTGAGATCTTTCCTGTCTCCGGTTCACTATATAACCTATAGTAAATACCGTTCCAGAGCTTATGCTCGTAGTTTACTCTACCTATCTTAAACCACATATCACACTCCGTAGCAAAT
Source organism: uncultured Thermoproteales archaeon (assembly GCA_964522205.1). Taxonomy (GTDB): domain Archaea; phylum Thermoproteota; class Thermoprotei; order Thermofilales; family B20-G17; genus B20-G17. The sequence continues at coordinate 1,459 of CAZFTG010000080.1, read as the reverse complement.
TTTCTATCACCTGATAATCTCGCCATCTCTTCAGCAGCCCTTAATGCGGCCAGCCATATACCTGCTACGTAAGCTGAAGTTCCATAGAATCTCCACTGATCGTAGTACTGCATAGAGACTTCATTTACGAGGTAGTCGCCATCAGTATCCAAACTCTGTGCATAGCGTACAGCTCTCTTTACATTGGGATAGATATTATCTAGGAATTTCTTACTCCTCGTAAATAAATAGTCTCGGTATACCATAAGTACAAACTCCGAGGAATTTAGTGATTTTTGTGTCTCGTAGTATGGCTTATCAAATAGTTCGGGTCTTCCAAAGGCAAATGGTATTGCTCCATCCTCGCGCTGTAGAGAAGCAAAGTACTGCATTACTTTAAGCTCTATTTCAGGGAAGAGGAGAAGTATTGGAAGTGATCCATTGAAGCGACATACTATGGTCTCAGTTATCGGACATCCTGTAAATGATTCACTATGGGCAAATCTTCCATCTTTTATCCAAAGTGTGTTCTTAACTAAAGAATATAGGCTATTCAATAATGCATCCTCAAGCCACTGGGGCAATTTAAAAACTCGAATCTTACTATGTAAAGTACTGGTTCTCTCATAGAGAGTATTGAAGTTCCGTAGGGAGTAGAGCATTACCTCCTTCGAGTTCTTGAACCAGTTAGCATACATCCTACCTATGAATTTACCTTCTGAATCTCTTAGATTGGGGAAGAACCAGCTAAGGGCAAATATAACATCCCTTTCACCGAGAGGAGGAAGGGTGAATCTCTGTACAAGCGCTCTTGCAACAGGATCCTTCGAAGACCCCTTAAATCTCCTAAGACTACAGTCCTTAACAAAGATATTCCAGAAGGTTTTAATACTGCTACTAGACCAGGGACTCGATATCTCTACTTCCACCCCTTCTCTCATTATAGAGGCAATAGTATAGTTACCTTGATCCACATAGAGTACAGTACCCTTGATATTATCCTCTTTGAACACTCTTGATCCCAGGCTATATCCCCAAGAGAATAGGAGAGCAGCGGTTAACGACTCTGAGACCCTGCTTCGAGCAGTTAGCTTGAACAATATTACAGGTAGTCCAGAACACCTAGGATCGCCAGATATAAAAGGAGAAAATGCTTTAAGATGAAGATCCAGAGGAATTTCTTCATCTATGTAGTGTATTGTGATGAAGGGGAATAAACCCGAGTATTTTAGGTACTTGATAGTGGGGAGTCCGAAGGGTGCGGGATTCTCAAGGACTTTCGCAACTTTATGCCTCGAAGTAGAGACCAGTATTGCTAGAAAGGAGTGTTCGGGTTTTAAGATCGGTGCACGCGGATTACCCATGGTCACGATCTCTTGAAAAGATCCATCAGTTCCGATAGTTATGAAGCCTGTTCCTAAACCACCTAGAGGCATTCCTTCCTTAGCCTCTCCTAGTCCATACTCCATGCAATGAGCCT
>CAZFTG010000079.1:0-3905 GCA_964522205.1 uncultured Thermoproteales archaeon | reverse complement strand
AGTCGAGTAACCAGTATCTGGTGCGAAATCGCCACCTACATACTCATATTCACTAACCACTCTCCATTTTAACTCCTTAGGTTCGCCATCCAGCTCTAGCTCACTCTTAGGTATAAGGAGACTCAATGTGGTAGAATTTTCAAGGTACGCCTCCGCGGACGTTGTAGTATCATCCCAACCCCAGCTCTTAAATACGCCAAGGAATACACTTAATCCTTCGTATAGAATTATCGAATACATGGTATCGCAATTATTAAATGGAGGATCCCGACAGTTATTTTCCGGATCTCCATCTCTATCGAATAGCACGTAGTAAATAGTCCTCCTTTCAGTAACCTCTGGTATTTCCCCATAGACACATATTTTAACTTTGAGAATATCTTCCTCTTCGTATATGGCTATACATTTGATATCCACAAATCCTATATAGTCTGAGACTGCTTCTCCCGTCCATATGTTCAGTAGATCATTCTCAGGATCCTCTATAGAATTCATGTAGGTATGGGCCAAAGCTCTGTAATTGAAAAGCAGTACGAAAACAAGCAATCCTATGATATATCTACCTTTCATGAAAGTTTTACACCTTTGGGGACAGTTAACTTAGAGTTAGGATTTAACTATATATACCTTTTGCATTCTCCGAGGAAACTTCATAATCTCGATATTCTTCATGAACTAAACTAATCTCTAACTCCTGAGACCTTACACCCTCAATCACTACCCTTCCAATTATCCTCCAGTTGCTTTTGATATCCTCCAACGGAATCCTGTAGCGAAAGTAAGAATAATCGGGTTTACATAACGGAACATTTAAGATACATTTAATCCTTAAAGTCCTTTGGTGCGAAGCGTTATACCTATGATAACTCCAATAGCTATCAGGAGCAATAGTACTATTATCACAGCTGCATTGTAGATCTCTTTGTTCTTTATGAATAGTATAAGAGACAATATTAACATAGCTATAGGAGTAGATATCAGTACTATTGTACCTATGAAAAATAGAGTCTTATAGACCCTCCACTCAATTAATGTTAAACGTAGGATAAGGCCTGAAGAGTAGAGAGTAATGGCAATAATAAGGCCTGTTGTGAGAGCTAAGTAGAGAGCCTTCCTAATCTCCATATTATGCACCTGGAAGTCTCCATCCTACAAGGATGGATATTCCCCTAGCTAACATCAAGTATGCAAAGTACAGTAGCAATATACCAAAGAGAATCTTGAGCTTATTAGCCTGTACTCTATTCATTATCGAGGCTCCTATAAGCGCTCCTATGGCGATGCCTAGGACAGTAGATGATACGAGCTCTAGGTTTACATATCCAGTCATCAGGTATATTAATGCTCCTGTTGATGCAGTAATCCCCATCATGAACTTGCTAGTAGCAATAGCTACCTTCATAGGAATATTCATAAGAGTATTCATGATGGGCACCTTCAATACACCTCCACCTATACCTAGCATTCCGGAGCATATACCCGCCATGAAGGAGGAAATAAGCCCTTTGAAAGAATTACATACATTGTAGTCTATATATTTCCCTTCAGCTCTATCATAGTATCTGTCTGATAGATGAAGAACTCTTGCTATACTATCTTCCTCTAGTAGTGTGAACTTCTCGTATCTCACCTTTTCAAATTCTAATCTACTGGTTCTAATTTGAGTAAAGGAAAGGTAGTATAGGAGAATAGAAAGTAGTAGGTAGAGGAAGTACGAAGGAGCTAGAGTGGTTATCACAGCACCTACAGCGGCTCCTATAGCTGTGCTAAGTTCTAAAAATATTCCAAGTCGTACATTAGTTATACCCTGTTTCAAATACCTAGAGCTACCCGAGATACTAGTGGCAATAACCATCACTATGCTTACGGCTATAGCCTCCTTTATGTCGATCTGGAAAAATGTTACGAGAATAGGGATTATAAGAGAGCCACCACCTATGCCCATTAGAGCTGCTACAAAACCTACCGGTATCGTTATCACTAGTACTTTGAGTAGTATGAGGGCCCCCACTTTTAAGACCAGCTAATAAAACTCTGACTATCAATAAATCTTTCGTTACACTTCTCTTTAAAGGATGTTAAGTATTTAAGTAGGAGGTAATTTTCTAACAGATGAAGATAATCGAAGTAAGGAGCCTACCCAAAGATTTCACTGAGGAATTCATAGGTAGGCTCCTGGAGAACTTCCAAGTAATAGCCCCAGTGAGAAGGAATGGGAGAATATTCTATGAGAGGATAGCAGATCCTCATGAAGTAGATCTGGAGTATACAGGCAGATCTCAACTCCCCCCTAAACGCTTCTTCCTTCCAGAGAAGGAAGTACTATTCACCTATGAGATAACTACCGAAGGAATCCTCATTTACGATAGAAGCGAGGAGTTGGAGGGATTGAAAAGAATTTTCATAGGCATTAGGCCATGTGATATTCATAGTCTAAAGATCCTAGACAAGATATTTTTCGGAAAATTTCATGATCCCTACTATGGACTACGCAGGAAAAACACTCTTATACTAGGATTAACATGTAATGAAGCTTTAGAATACTGCTTTTGTGCTTACATGGGAAGTGGACCCAGTATAGAGAATGGATTCGACCTCCTACTGACCGATCTAGGTGATCATTACTTGGTGGAGATAGGAAGTGATAAGGGTAAGAAGCTAGTGTATCATAACATAGATCTCTTTAGAAGTGCCTCATTCGAGGATCTAAAAGAGAGAAGGAGAATACTATCACAAGTTGAATCTGATATAAAAAAGGAGCCATTTCCTGATCTCAATAGGTTGTATGAAGCATTGCTCAAGAACTTTAGAGCAGATATGTGGAATAAGTACGGTGAAGTCTGTTTAGCCTGTGGTAAGTGTAACTTTGTCTGTCCTACTTGTGTATGCTTTGACGTATACGACGATCCCAATCTAGATCTAAAGAGTGGAAAGAGGGTAAGAGTCTGGGATTCCTGTCACTTTATCAGTTTCACTAGAGTCGCTGGAGGCCTAGTGTTCAGAAAAGAGAGACCATCGAGAGTTAAACAGAGAGTGTACCATAAGTACTGCTACTCTGTAGATGAGATAGGGATGTTCTCCTGTGTAGGATGCGGACGCTGTATAGAAACATGTCCTGTTAACATAAACATTATGAAGATAGCTAGAGAGGTGACAAGTCTATGAGTAATCCATACATTCCTTGTATAGCAATAATCCAGGAAGTTCGAGAGGAGACACCAGATATTAGAACTTTCAGATTGAAGCTCAAGGAAGGAGAGTTCACATTTACCCCTGGACAGTTCATCGAACTCTCTGTTTTCGGCTATGGAGAAGCCCCGTTCTCGGTAACTTCCTCCCCTCTAGATAGGGAGTTCTTTGAGATTACTGTGAGAAAGATGGGAATCCTAACCTCTGCACTATTTAAGCTAGGAGAAGGAGCTATGGTGGGAGTTAGAGGCCCCTTCGGAAGAGGTTGGCCCATAGAGGAGATGAAGGGAATGAATGTACTTATGATAGGAGGAGGAATAGGTATAGCACCACTTAAGCCTGTGATTGAATATATACTAGCTAATCGCAAGGACTATGGAGAAATTATACTATTGTATGGTGCTAGAACCCCCTCTGATATAGTCTATAAAAGGGAGTTAGAGGAGTGGAAGAATACCATAGATGTACACCTCACTGTGGATAGAGGGGATGAGAAATGGAAGGGGAGGGTGGGAGTAGTGACAGTACTCTTTGATGAGATAGAAGTAGATCCTAAAGAGACCTATTCGATACAATGTGGGCCTCCTATAATGATGCACTTCGTCACAAAAAAGCTAGTGGAACTGGGATTTAGTGGAGATAGAATATTCCTATCTCTTGAGAGATTAATGAAATGCGGAATGGGCTTCTGCGGACACTGTACAGTGAGTGGTAGA
>CAZFTG010000078.1:0-4014 GCA_964522205.1 uncultured Thermoproteales archaeon | reverse complement strand
CTCTACGAATTTACCTCTCTCATAAGTCACTCTACCCTTTACTAGCGCATCGTAGAATTCGTAGTTCCCCCTCCATTCTGGATTTCTCTTACCTAGCTCCTCTAGTACGATACTCCTTATCTCATCTGTAGTAGTACGCTCTCCTACTCTACGACTTACCTCTTCAGCTATTTCCCTAGCCGTGTCTATAGGCGCACCAGCCTTGTAACAACTAACAACTACCTTCTCTTTTACAAATTCCTCCTCTCTTCCATCCCTCTTTAGAACTTTAGGCATGAGTTCACCAATTTTTATAGTACATCTAATCTAATAACATTATGGAATCTAATTTTTCATAGAACTCTCTAAGATTCTTGACCACTATCTTAGCTCCGGCTTTCTTTAGCTCCTTAGCTGTGGATATTCCTGTACATACTCCTATGGCTATTACACCTGCCGCTCTAGCTGCTTGTACATCATAAGTACTATCCCCTATTACTACCGCCTCTTCGGGTTTCACTTTCAACTTAGATAGCACGAGGAGTATGGGTTCCGGGTGTGGTTTACCCTTACTTACCTCGTCCTGACCGATTATAACATCTACATTCTCGTAAAGTGATTTTTCCTTTAGGATCTTTGCTACGAGTTGCTTTGGATTAGATGATACTACTGCTATGCGAATTCCTCTCTCATGTAATGCCTTAAGTGCTTTCTTAGCATATGGAAAGACTTTCACTCGATCTGTAAACTCTTGTTCAAATAGCTTGTCCTTCCTTCTAGCTAATTCTGAGGGATCAATTGATCTCATCCCGTGCATGTCCAGTATACTCTTGGCTATATCCTCTGATGTCCTACCCATAAGTTTGCTGACTTCTTCGTAGCTCGTATGTACACCTATGCTCCTAAATGTCTCAATCCAGGACTCTATGTGTGCTTCTGTACTATCTACCAGTGTACCATCCATATCGAAAATTGCTACTTTGAGCTTACTATTCATAATAGAATACAAGCTGGACAGTGTTAAGAAGTTTACTATTACTCCAACTCTATAGGCATTCGAAAAGAAAGACTAAAGTATACAGTAATTGCATATAATAGTGTAATGGTATACTCCTCACCTCTAATGCAAGGTGATTTTGATGACTTAGTATTATTCGTAGATCCGATAGAGAACCTATATGGTCCCATACGTCCTCCCTATCTACTTGCAAAGGCCTTTAGAGATCGTTATAATGTGCTCATAGTCTCTCCTGTTGTAGCTGATGATGTTAAACCTGTGTTAGAAGAGTGTGCTCATGTTATAGATCTCGGTAGCTATCACCTTATGAGGGGTTCTCTCCTCACTCTAGAGTTCTGGTTCAGGAGAAAGAACATAGAAAATCTACACAATAGTTTAGCGATCAACTTCTCCCAATGCTTTCTAGTAGACGCTCTAGTGTACTATGCACAAGGACCTATCTCAACGGCCATTGAAGAGATTATATCCGAAATGAACTACCTGTGGAGAGGCTTGTATAGACTTCTAAGGGTATATATAGCGAGTAGAGATCGAGATTACATATCAGAGATTAGGAGGAGGAGCCTGCTTTTTATAGCTAATAGTCATGCATCCTCTAAAATGTACGAGCGCTTTCGCATTTCCGTGGATGGAGTAATATACCCACCTATTGATTGTAATGAGTTTAAGCCTACTACTCGTAGGCCCTCTGAGGACTACATAGTGACCTATCTTGGAAAGGAGACTCGCCTATCCGTGATAAAGTATCTCGCCAATAAAGGTGTTAGAGTAAAGGCCTTCGGTACTAAGTTACCACATCTGTTTAAGCCATTGAGAGGACATGAAAATATAGAATTTCTAGGTGAGGTATCCATGAAAACACTTGTAGATCTATACTCAAACGCTCTATTCACACTTTTCACATTCACCCATGAGCCCTTTGGGTATGTCCCCGTTGAAAGTATGGCTTGTGGAACCCCTGTACTTACCTACGATAGAGAGGGGCCCTCTGAAACTGTAGTCGATGGACTTACCGGATGGGTAGTGCACAGTGATGAAGAGCTGATAAATAGGGCGTTGGAGATCTGGAGAAATGGATATCCCAGTAGTATGCGTCTACAGGCTAGATCTCGTGCTCTTCTTTTTGATATAAGCAATATAGCACGCTTATGGTATTCGACTATAGAATTACAACACGATACTTTTAAAATATAGTTAGTGTAACAATTTAGTGAAATTATGAAGAATATAATTCATCTTTCGAAGAGGTTTGAGGCTTGTAAAATTACGATGTCCCTTTTGTTTTCCTCTATTTTGATCTATATTGTGTATACTTCCTATATCACTATTATGAGGCACTATGCCTTCATGAGTACTACTTGGGATTTGGGTATCTTCATGCAGGCTCTATGGACTACAGCATTCAAAGGTAGACTCCTGTACTACACGCCAGAAATACACATTAGTGGTGGTTGTTTCTTTGGAGTCCACTTTAGCCCCATAATCCTACTCCTAGTACCACTCTACAGACTAGTACCCAGAGCAGAGACATTACTCATAGTACAATCGACCATACTAGGGATAACAGCCATACCAGTGTACCTGATAGCGAAGCAGAAATTGAGATCAGAGACCATAGCAGTCCTAATAGCCATAACCTACCTACTATACCTACCCCTACACGACCTGAACTGGTTCGACTTCCACTTCGAGATCTTTATACCCATAACACTACTCCTAGGATACTACTACCACGAGGTAGGTTCTCTTAAGCGGTCTCTTTTATTCTTCATTTTAGCACTCATGTGTTGCGAGTTCATGCCTATAATAGTGGCGTCCTTCGGCCTATACTTCATTGTAAGACTACTATTAGCAGAGAGGAGGAATATACTAAGAGAGAGAAAAATATATAATACTAGTGCTCTGCTCTTTGGAGTTATCCTAATAGTCATCTCAAGTCTCTGGTTTGCTCTCTCAATACTTTTCATCAAATGTATAAGGTCTTATTATGGTGGAGCTATGCCCACGGGTAGAGAATTGGGACCTTGGTCTGTACTAATCAGGGATCCTATGACAGCAGTCAAATCGATACTTAATAGAGAGAAACTGCTATACCCAGTCTACCTGATGATGCAGCTAGGCATGTTACCTCTAATTAGTACTCTCGATGTACTCTTCCTGATAGGTTCCTGGGTACTCCCCGCATGGCTCTCAGTGGGTTTTCCACATTATCATGGTGGCTTCTACTCACCACAGCTACACTATGGTGGCTTTGTCATAGCGCAGATATTTATAGCTCTAATTAATGGATTAAAAACCCTTAATCTTAACGAAGATTCGCTTAAGCGTATCTGCATATTGGTCTTCTCATTAAGTCTAATACTCTCAGCTACACTATCACCCTTTGGTCTAGGCTTACTCTATCCATCGAAGATCAGAATTAGGGAGCATGAGCATATTTTGGAAAGAATTATAGGTCTGGTACCCTCTGAGGCTTCTATCCTTACACAGAATAACGTATTCCCTCATGTGTGTAACCGAGAAAACGCATATGTACCTCCCCATTGGCCTCCTTTCCATCCCCAGGTTAGGCTATACGAAAGAACCTTACCACCTCATATTCCTAAAGATGTAGAGTATATTCTAGTAGACTTAAGTAATAAGTGGAGTAAAGCAATAGCGAATTACTCATTAAACCAACTACTCGATGGAGAATATGGCATACTAGCTGCTGTCGACTATGTTCTCCTGCTGAAGAGAAACTACAAGGGGACACCTGTAGATCTGAATGTGAGTAGGGGATATCTGATCCGAATCCACAATTCGACAACTAAAGAAGTGATATTGGAAATGCCTGTATTCGACCTATACTATTTGAAGAATGTCGCTCGAAAGGGTATGTATGTTGAGATAAGGACTTACTTATACGCTCCTGTTAATGGATCCTATGAATTCACGTTCTACACTACGGGTACATCTCACTTCTATATAGGTGATACATATATGGGTCATGTTGGAGTTGAGAATGCGACAAGCCT
>CAZFTG010000077.1:0-4020 GCA_964522205.1 uncultured Thermoproteales archaeon | reverse complement strand
TGTACTCATACAGACTTTAATCTTAGGCTGAATACTAAGATCGATAAGTCATTTACGAACATGCGAGAGATCTGAACGAGCTAAGGGTAGACTATATCATAGTAAGTGAGGTAGTATATACACTTCAGACATTCTTTGTAGAGTGAAAAATCTTATAAGTGGTTAGTGAAGGCTAGACTTGGTGGTAAATTTGAGATATATAGTTAGAATGATTCCACGCTCTGGAATCCCCTTGGGCGGAATAGGAACGGGCTACTTCGAAATAAGGCCTGATGGTAGATTCTACGAGTGGCAGATATTCAATAACGATCCTTGGGGAAGGGGGAGAGGAAGAGAGGAGTTAATAGATCAAGATGACTTCTTCTTTGCAGTAAGAGTCAAGACTGAAGGAGAAAATCCCTTAGTAAGAATACTAAGACTTGGCGTGAACGATCTCGGGGGAGATCTCTACACAATGCCCTGGGTAAAGAACATCGAAGAGATAGAGTATATAGGTGAATATCCACTGGTCTCCTTAACCTTTAAGGATTCTAGTCTACCAGTAGAAGTGGGCTTAACAGCATACTCCCCCTTTATTCCAGGGGATACCAAGAACTCCTCCCTTCCAGTGGCTATATTCTCATTCAGAATAAGAAATCCAAACACTACCAGTATAGAAGTTTCACTACTAGGAGCTCTAAAGAATCCCATTGGACACGGTATCGAAGGAGCGGTTAAGGTAAATCAGGTAATAAGGTCTGAAAAGGCCACCATAATAGACATGCGTGCAGAGAATGTACCAGAGTATCACATTACCTATAGAGGGAGTATGAGTCTAGCGGTGATAGGAGATCCTAACTCTATTACATACTATGGCTTGATGAGAAAGAGTATAAATGATCTGAGGAATATGTGGGTCGATTTAAGGGCAGATGGTGAACTTAAGAGCATAGAGGGAGGGAGGACTAGTGAAGTAGTCTATGGCGTACTATGTAAAAAGACAACCCTTAAGCCTAACGAGGAAATTCACATCACTTTTATCTTGACATGGTTCTTCCCAAATCATAGAGATGCTGATGGAAATTACCTAGGACATGCTTATGAAAACTGGTTTAACTCCTCTAGAGAGGTATATGAACATGTAATTCGCAACTTAGACTATCTCAGCTCTTATACGAAAAAATTCCATGATACTATGTACAATACCACCATAGATAAGTGGATAATTGACTCCATTACAGCACAATTAACTACTCTGATCACTAACTCCTTTTACACTAAAGATGGAATATTCGTCATGTGGGAAGGCGGTCCTGGATGTTGTGGATTTAACACACTTGACGTCCTCTACTATGGTACCATTCCAATAGGGCTGATGTTCCCAGAACTGGATAGAGCTCAGATAGAGTTGAGTGCTAAGTTTCAACTAAGACCAGGAATGCCTCAATTTGAGAGATACGTTCTAGCATTTCCAGAGAATGTAGAGGAGTTCAAAAAGATAGTAAAGAAAGATCCATCTATACTAAGTGATCCTGAGAAGAGGAGTAAAGTACTACTTGAGATTGTAGAGAGGACTGGTAAAGACCCTACGGGGAGAATACCTCACTTCTTTCCAAAGACTATCTCAAGAGTAGATGCGTACCACATGGTAGACCTAATGCCTAAATTCGCACTACTAGTTTACAGACACTACCTATGGAGTGGGGATATAGAATTTCTAAAGAGATTATGGGAGAATGTGAAAATGGCTATAGACACAGTCCTTAGAACAATGGACGAAGAGGGTAGGGGTATTCCATATCATTACATTCCTTCTGGGTTTGAACACCACGATACCATACTCTATCAACTAGGAGTGAGGAGAGATCCTGAACGTATACATGAGAAGATGCTTGAGTACCTAGTGTTTAGAGGATATACAAACGAGGGGATATCATTTCAGACCTACGATGGATGGGGCTTCCTAGGGTACTCATCCTATGTCGGCTTCATATGGTTAGCTGCTCTAAGAGCAGTTAAGGAGTTAGGGAGAATAGTAGGGGATGAAGAATATGTTAAGAAGATAGAAGAGGTGGAGATGAAAGCCAGAGAACTGGAAGAACTACTGTGGAATGGAGAGTATTTCGACCTCTGGTACGATCCTCTTAACGGGCTCAGAGATAGGGCCTGTATGGCAGATCAATTAAATGGACAGTGGTATGCAAATCTCTGTCAACTAGGTTATTTAACCAGTAAGGAGAGGATAGAGAGAGCATTAAGATCTATATTCAAGTATAATCTAGTAGAGGATGAAGGGTTGATAAATGCAGTATATCCGAGTGGCGAAAGACCCTCATATAGAGGAAACATCACCTATCCAAATGGAACTGGTATAGAGTGGAGGATAGGGAGTCAACCAGATACCCCGTGGACTGGGACTGAGTACGCAGTAGCCTCGCTTATGATACAGGAGGGACTTGTGAAGGAAGGGATAGAGGTTCTAAGGGCTGTATACGAGAGATACTCTAAGTATGGAATGTTCTGGAATCACATAGAGTGTGGTGGTCATTACTATAGGGCTATGGATGTCTGGACAGTGTTAATGGCACTTGAGGGCTTCAATTTTAGTGCAGCAGGATCTATACACTTTAATCCTAAAGTTACTCCTAAGAACTTCAGAGGGGCCTTTGTAGCTAAGAGGTCCTGGGGTACGTATACTCAAGTGATAAGGAACGGTACTCAGGAGTCCTCTGTAAAACTTGAATTCGGCTCTCTTGAAATCCGTGAGATATGTATTCCACTATTGACTAAAGATGCTAAACCAACTATTAGAGTACTTCTAAACAGAAAATCCATAGAACCTGAAAAGAGCCTCTCCGCAGAGATTGTTAAGGATAGAGTAAGACTCAGATTTGAGAAGCCTATTATACTTAGTGAGGGGGATGAACTGAAGATCGTGCTGAGTAGGAGTACAGTAAGTGGTGCTTAACGATAAGACTGGATGTATCAATTCAGCTCATGAAAGGTATCGAGATTGTAGGTTAAGTAGACATCTTTGTGGATTTCTATGAAAATACCAATCGTTAACATGAAGATCTTTCCCCTGATAAGGGAACGTCAATTAGCAATTACAATTTCACTTCCCTACTGTAATTTTAAATGCCCCTGGTGTTATGCGAGCCGTGTAGTTATTCCTAAGAAAATAACATTCTTAGAGGATATAGACCTAGCAAACAAGATGAAGAGGTATACTGATAGATTTCAGATTAAATGGTGCCTCATTACGGGTGGTGAACCTACATTACATCCCAGAGCGCTCCATAAAATCTTCAGTATATGCCTTGATCAAGGGATTAAATGTATCTTAGATACCAACTTAACCAATCCAAATGTGATAAATTCATTAATAAAATGTGGATTTTTGGAGTACATCCACTGTGATGTCAAAGCTCCACTGAGTAGCGTTGAGAAGTACTCAGAGCTGTGTGGCTTAGATCTTAGATCAATGAAACTACACCTAGAGAATATCACTAAGTCTCTGAGGCTGTTAGTAGATAGTAGTGTAAAGGTTGAAATTCGTACTACTGTAGTTCCAGGTCTACTCAGTACCAGTGATATACTTAAGATAGTTGATGACCTACTAAATCTCGGAGTGGACTTCAATAGAGACACCTATGTACTCGAACAGTTTACACCCCCACCAGTACCTCTATCGGAGAGGTATGCATATGAAAAAGAGACTCCTAAAAATTACCTGGACACTATAGCTAGGCTTATTAAAGATACTTATCAGGTAAAAGTGCACGTAAGGCTTATGCATAGATTCTTCAGAGATATATCATCATCTACCGATATAATCAGGGACTTTACCAATGGTAGATTGGATTTTAGTGCATGGGAGTACGTTATAGCTTAGTCCGTTGAAGTATTATCAAAGTCGTCATGTGGATTGAGAGAGGAAGAGGTAGTTTGAGTATGTAATGCAAATTTTACAATTTATCGCATAATTAATTATACTATGAGCTCTTAAATAGATCAAATAACCGAAAAAATAAGGGAGAA
>CAZFTG010000076.1:0-4148 GCA_964522205.1 uncultured Thermoproteales archaeon | reverse complement strand
TGTTAAGTTAGACTCTATCCATATAGGCTCGAAGTTATTCTTATCCATGTATACAACTAACACCTTATCCTTAGCTTTGAACTTTACTCTAAAAGTCTCTCTATCGAAGATATAATAGGTTTTATCATCACATTCAATATTAAATGATCTTACATACTTTAGGAACTCTCGAACAGGAGGGAATGATTCTATTAGTTTCACAAATGATGCCCATCCAAAATTAACTCCACATTTTGGACAGCGTATATTTTCTTCATAACACCACCCATTTAGCTTGTCAAAGTACATTTTCTCGATCTTACGATTTTCAAGAGGTACACGCGTTTTACAGAGAGGACATATTCCACCTTCCATAATCAGGAACATTGCTACTCCATATCTACGAGTAGTCTCGAGAACTTCATTAATGTCCATATCCTGCTCTCTCCAATTTTCAGGGTATGGCCGGGGATAAGTCTTCTTAAATCCACATTTCAGACATTTTAAAATAGTGTTATTATTTAGTATAACTTCAAATTCTACCAAAGCTTGGCAGAATGGACATATATCAATAATAATATTACCAGTTGATTTATTCTTCACTCATCTTACCTCCATTTACTTTCATAATAGTAACTAGTAATATATTTTCACAGTCTTCTGCGAGCATGGCCTGCAACAAGTAAGGGACTACCTATAACAAGTCTTTCAGCAAGCTCTGATACTCTCACACCGATCTATAGGTGTATAAACTGAGGATTTGAAAGACTGTAGAGAAGCCTATACTGAGTATAACCTCTCTCATAGTTATCACAGCCATAATCTATAACCCAACCCTGAAGACTAGGGATGGACATTTCAGAAGGCTTAAACAGTTTGAGCTTAAAAAATAGAGGAGTAAAGGTTTCCCTTCGGCTATTTTGATAGCTGTCTAATACCCCATTCCATTAGGCTTAAACCCTCAGCCTCGACTCCTCTATACTTCTTTTCAAGGGCTATATCTAGAACGTCTGCAAGTAATCTAGCCTCCTTGATGAGCTCAGGATTTACACCGAGCTTTTCAGCCATCACGCAACCCTCCCTAAGCGCCAACGTGGTAGCCCAAACATATTCGTCGTGAAATCTATAATCTGGCTTAGCCTCTATTCCACTTAACCTATAGGCTATGGGTTTCCTCCCCTTAAAGTACTTATGCAGTCCCTCGTAGCCCATCCTTTCAAGCATAGAGCCAAACCTCTTAAGCATGGTAATAACTCGCTTCAAAGCAGTCTCAAACTCTTTCACAATAGCTCTTCTTATCTCGTCAGGGGACATCTTGACAAGTTGATCCGCAATCCCTCTGATAAGCCATTCATGTAAAAATAGCTGTTTACTTACGGGCTCAATAAGCTTCTGAAAAGCCGAGCTTTCTGGAGCTAAAAGTTTTAACTCCTTTAAACCCCTCTCGCCAAAAGCCGCTTTAAGCTTCTCAGCTACAGTATCTACTTTAACTTCTATTTCCTCTGATAGAAGATATAGGAAGCGTTTAACAAGAGTATCTAGGCATAAATCTGCAGCATATCCACGAAATCTACATACTGGTTTGCCATCATCTCCTTTCATAGCTACAAGTGGTGTATAAATTCCTCTGGAACGGTATCCTCCTTTAACTTCCCTAGCCCTTAAGAGTTCATTAATCTCCTCCCTTGTAAACTGCAAACCCATATAGTCTAGAGCTGCTCCTATTCCCACTTTACTAAACATATAGACCTTAGCACGGCCAAACTCTCTAACCTCAAGAACGTGTTCGCTAAGCTCCGCGAGTATGCTCCTAACCACGCTCCTAGGTAGGCCTAAGTTCTGGGATATGGCAAGCTCCGTGCATTTAGTTAAATCATCGGTAGCTATGAGATACTTGATTATAACCTCAGCCAGCCTCTTCTTAGCCTCCCTAACAGATTCTATAGCCTTAACATACTCTTGAGCAGCCTTCTTAAGACTTTCCAACAAACTCACCTCCTAAACACTATAGTATAGCAAACATCATAGTATGATAAACATTTTTGTCTTTTAAACTTTTTCGTACCCATATGAAGTTTGTATAGAGATGTTAAAGGCCTTTATAGAAGGACTTTAGAGGATATTATCAAAAACACTTCCTTTATTCTCTCCCTAAGTAGATTAGTTTCTCTCAGTTTAGCAGGTACTAGTAACACAGGTTTAACTAAGACTTCTCCTAAAACTACCACCCCTTCCACTTGCTCCGTAGGAGGAGCAGGTATAAGTACCTCTGCTGACCTAGGATCTTCTGGGCAAATTAGCTTAGCTAATACCTCACCAAAACTTCCCTTAACTAAGTACTCGACTACCACATCCACATTCTCAGAATCAAAATCCTCACTCAAAGGATAGCTCTATTCACCATATGGTGTACTATTTTTCACATTAAGGCCACTATAGTATCAATTACTACTGACCCGCTGAAGAAGGGAGACGAAATATAGTGGCGATTACAGACTTAGGCTCTGACTAAGTGGGTACTATAACGCTCCGCTTTAAGATCAGCTACTCTGGAGCTAAGCCAACTGTTAGGGAGTACTCGTACAGGATATCTTCGCCATAAAGCCGATTTCTAGAGGAAAAAATAAAAACTAGTTATTTTTTATAACAAACTTATTTACTAAATAGTATTGTCGTCATTTTGAGAAAATACAGAAATATGACGAACCATTTGGAGGAGGTCTTTCTTTAAATCTTCAGACTTTAAGATTTCGTTCACCAAATCTTCTACTGTTTCCTCTAGGTTATCCTTCCATACTTTTACCGCTGTCTTAAACAGTTTAGGACCTAAACGCATAAATGGATGTATTGGCCCTATCGTACCTAACAAACACTCTACAACTTTGTACTGGAGAACAGTCGTTAATAATTCGAGTAGAGAACCACAAACCAATGGTAATACCACTTCTTCTCTAAAGAGCTTCTTATCGGACAGTACTCTTTTAAACTCCTCATCCTTGCACTTGTATGCATATTCATAAGCTAGCTTGTATACATCCTCATAAACTAGCTCAGATAAAACGTCTACAGCTTCTGTAAAAGCTCGGCTATCTTCTATAGGATTAATGGGAATATGAGATAGCTCATGAGCAGCCTCGATTATACATGTCAGTGTGGAGGCATTGCCACTTGTAATGGTCACTATAATAGTTCCTTCATCCTCTAAGGTTACGAAATATATTCTACCACCATATCTATACGCGTCTATGGGTTGGAAAAATATAGCTTCGGGAAGCTTTACGCCAGATAGTGCCTCTACCGTTTCTATCACTTTAGAGGCGTTCAGAATTCTCTCCTGCCTTCTAGCTATATCAATGAGCCTATCCTCTACGCTACGCCAGTATTCTGAATAAAACTCGTTATAGTGAGCCTTCAAACCTTCAATTAACGTCTCAAAGACCAGATCTAAATTCGGGATTATTCTCCTTACCATGGTAGCGAAGTCCTCTTGGAAAAATCCTAGTCTATTTAGCTTAGTAATGATCCTACTCCTCCTCCCTGAAGTTAGATACAACTTTATATCCTTTAGAGTGCTCACTAGCTCGTCTAGATCACCAAGTCTAAGAGCAGTTATCGATAACTGAATTTCGGAAGAGAAGGGTAGAAGTTTGCGCACTAACTCATACCTCTTAACTCTAAACAAGCACTCCTTTGGAAGAGTATGAGGGGTTAAACCATAGGATGCGAAGAAGTGGCTCACGAGATTGTCAATTAGGTTGACATAGCAGATAGCTCTTTTATGTTCGATCCTACCCTCATAAT
This sequence comes from uncultured Thermoproteales archaeon, assembly GCA_964522205.1. Taxonomy (GTDB): domain Archaea; phylum Thermoproteota; class Thermoprotei; order Thermofilales; family B20-G17; genus B20-G17. The sequence goes on along the minus strand of CAZFTG010000076.1, from coordinate 368 downwards.
CGTATAGATAATTATGGATATTATCTTCGACAGAGTTATAAAACTGCTTGAGGTCTGCCGATCGAAATACAACTTTGCCATCTTTCTCAGCTAGGAACATGTCTTAGACCTCTTATAGATAGATATTCAATGATCATATAAGTTTTTAATATATGTAGAGACAGTCTCACTTAAAGTAAAGGACATGATCTAGTAAAGCACTCTAAAACCGTCTCATGAATACTCCCAGTACCAGTACTATTGTCACTATCACTATATCCCTGAAGAAGCCACCAAACCTCCAATCTAGGGTCTTTCCTGTAGTTACTGCTAGTACTATCGAGTTAGCGACCACGCCAAAGTACACTACGTTCTTTGCCACGAGTAGT
>CAZFTG010000075.1:0-4301 GCA_964522205.1 uncultured Thermoproteales archaeon | reverse complement strand
GAATACGTATTCCTCCTCGAACTCCTCTACTAGGGATCTATCTATATCCGCTAGCCTATTCATTAGTTCCTTTACGCTTTCCCTAGTCGAGAAGGAGAGCATGACCGCTGGATGGCATTCCACTCCATAGTCCAATAGGTTTCTAAGCGCATTGAGTTGGAGGTCGAAGGCTCTGGGCTCGGCGCCTGTGAGTATTGAGAACTCCATATTACTAGCCCCTTTCAATGATACTCTCACATGGAGTCTGCTGAACTTTGAGAGATCTCTAGCATAGCTTTTATCATTTCCGATAAGTATTCCATTGGTCTCTAGGATGAAGGTGTACGGTGTAGTCTCTACTAGTTCTAGTAGTGCTAATAGGTGTTCTCTACTTATGGTGGGTTCATTACCGCTTATCCTCACTAATCTATATCTACGCTTTTTAGCCAACCTATCAAGTGCAGAGAATACCTCTTCAGGGGTATAGAATTTTCCGCACTTCTCTGGATGATCTCTTGGGTAGTTACTCCAGCAGAAAACACACTTGAGATTGCACCCCACACAGTCCGCTGTAGCTATGCCCCCGTACCATCTACCCCCTCTGCATAATCTGTAGTACTTTCTCTCCCTTCCCCTAACGACTATTCTCCTAATCCTCTCTGCTAGTAGTACTGGATCGTACAGTCCTACCACTCTCCCTACACATGCTCTTCAGGGGACATTCTCTACATAGGCTTCTACTACAATATAATCTATCGTGTAGATATGAAATTGTCTGTAGCCATCCAGCTAATCTCTTGAAGTTTTTAGTGAACAGATACCTTAGGCAACCTTCACTACGTGGACATTCAGCGCACTCGTATCTAGAGCAGAGGGGTTTGGTAGGCTCGTACTTGTAGGGTATTCTGAAGATCTTGAAGTTCATCCGCTTTAGGTGGACGTCCACAGGAGCTGTACTTATGTCTATACCTGTGAAGAGTAGGTATGCGTCTGCCGTTTTAGGTCCTATCCATCTACAGGTTAATAGGGTACGCCTGAGTTCGCTCGGATCCTCATCTAAGTGAGGGACTACCTTATCCAAGAAATCCTTTACCACGGTTTTCAACTGCTTTAACTGGTAACTATTACCTATGGTGCTCAAATCTGTTCTCAGAATTCCCTCCAGTGTCTCTGTTCTCTTCCATATGGCCAAACACCATCTGAGTACATTTCTCGCATAGTCTGTTCTCCTGGATAATGCTATGGGGACTATGAGTAGGTTCTTATCAAAGGGATCTACTGATAAACTCACCCTGGAGTATATTCTGAGTACATTCTCCACTACTGTTCTTTGATCCTCTACTACTTCGTCTAAGTATCTCTCAGGTTTAAACCATTCTCCGATCCAGTACTCGATAGTTTTATCACTACAGTCGTACTCCACTACTCCATTCTTGAATCTGATGGTACTCCCCTTTTCATAGCCTACTACCTTGACCCAGGTGTTATACTCTACCTCTTCGAAGAGGGCTAGTATAAAAGAGGGGGTTAGTGTAAGTTTGAGATCTATGCTTATGCGTCTCCTCATACTAGTGCCTGTTGTGCGCATTCCTCGAAAAATGTTCGAATAGTATTTTGAGGGCCTCCCAGTAGGTGAGGGGAGTCCCTATATCTAGGACTACCTCACCCTCCTCCAGCTCTACTGCATATACTCCTTTACCCCATTCTATTAGCTTTTGAATGCCATCTGTCAACTGGAGCTCTTGTCCTATACCATTTCCTACTGCTCTTAGTGCATCGAATATGGTGGGTTCGAATACGTAGACTGGTACTATAGCGAGATCTGTGGGTGGGATTTTAGGCTTCTCTACAGCTCTGATAACCCTGTATATATTACCTTTAATCTTCTTAACCTCCACTACTCCATACTTTTTGGGATCCTCTACCCTATGTACTAGGAGTACTACTTCAGCGTTCAGTTCTTCCTTGAGCTCTATGATCCTCTTGAGGAGGCTCTCTTCCTTCGAGATTATGTAAGTATCTCCAGCATGGACTAAGAAGGTCTCTTTAATGGAGTGATGTGCCCTAAGTACAGCGTCTCCGAATCCTCGGGGACTTGGTTGGTTTATGAATACTATGCTTGAGTTCTCTATTTTCCTGTAGAAATCCTTAAGTAGTTCTACTTCTCTATACTTTCCCCTATCTTCTAGTAGTTTCAGAAATCCCTCATCTGGTGTAAAGTAGTCTTCAACAGCTCTTTTGCCCCTACCTACGATAAAGTAGAAGTCTCTTATACCTACTTCATACAATTGCTCGAATATAGCGTGCAATATGGGTTTAACGACTAGTTTGCCCCTTTCCGCTAGGAATATGGGTAGCATCTCCTTTGGCATTTCCTTGGTAGTCGGTAGTAGTCTCGTACCTAATCCAGCTACGGGGATTACAGCCTTTTTCAAAAGCCCCTAAATTCACTAGATCGTGTACAATTTAAATATACTGAACTATGGATACATGTCCAACCACTAAACTTAATAAGGCTTAGTTCTCTTCTCTTCGAGAGAGAGGGAGATGAGTTGAGTGAAGAGATATTCAAGCACATAATAGACCTCTTCGTAGAGTTGATGTTTGACGAAACTAAAGAGGCTGTGAAGAAGGCTCTAGATAGTGGTGTAGATCCTCTAGTCCTCATAGAAAAGGCCCTTAGACCAGCTATGGAGATAGTGGGTGAGAGGTTCGAGAGAGGAGAGTACTTCCTAGCTGAACTGGTAGTAGCGGGGGACCTCTTCATGGAGATAATGGATGATCTACTGAAGCCCCTCCTCTCCAAAAAGAGGGGGGTGGAGAAGTTGGGAACCGTAGTACTCGGAACTGTTAGAGGAGACCTACACGAGATAGGTAAAAATATCGTGGCCACTATGCTCCGAGCAGCTGGATTTGAGGTCATAGACCTGGGAGTAGACGTACCCCCCGAAAAGTTTGTAGAGGCAGTAAAGAAGTACAATGCGGATATACTGGGCATGTCCGCACTACTGACGACTACTATGATGGAGATGGAAGTGGTGATCAAGGAATTAGAGAAGGCTGGAATTAGGGATAGGGTAAAGGTGATAATAGGTGGTGCACCGATAACAGAGGACTTCGCCAAGAAGATAGGTGCTGATGCCTACGGTAGGGATGCTGTAGAAGCTGTTGAGATCTGTAAGAAGCTTATCAAATCATCTAAAAAGTGAGTTTTTACTCCTCTTCCGATCCCTTGTAGCCTAGACTCGCACTACTCGATTGGCTAGTGGAGCAATACTCAACTGTCGCTACTTCAAATCTTAAAGGAGCTTATCTTAATTGAGGGAGTATGGTATTAGATGAGGTACTTTCCTATGTTGTACGTAACCACACCTGCTGCTACTGCTAGTAATATGGAGAAGAGAGTGCCTAGTAGAGTCCACTTCCAACTTCCTGATTCTAGTCTGAGTGTGATTATAGTGCTTATACACGGCATGTATATCATGTGGACGAGACAGTATGTATAGGCTGTTAGTGGTGTCCATTCGTGTAGTAGGATCTCCTCTAACCTCACTATTCCTCCTCCGTAGAGTAGTGCTAGAGTGGGTATACTCAGCTCCTTAGCTAGTATAGCCAGAAGTAAGGATGTAGTCATCTTCCAATCAAAACCCATAACAGCCCCCAATGGTTCTATAGCTCTTCCCATGATTCCTATCAAGGTCTCATCCAATGTTGCTTCTGGTGGGTAGTTACTCAGTATCCATACGAGTACTGATACTGCAACTATGAGTGTACTAGCTCTCTTCAGGAATGACTTCACTCTAATCCAAGTGAACAACAGTACGTTTCTGAGCACTGGTCTATGGTAGGGGGGCATCTCCATTATAAAGGGTGCATGCTCTCCTGGGATTACATACTTCTTCAATAGAGATGAGGATATGACCACCAGTACTATACTGATGGCTACTAGCGACAGCATTACTATGGTAGCTATAACACCTTTGAAGAATATAGAGACTATGAATATCATGACAGCTAGTCTAGCACTACACGGTATTAGTGGTACTGTGAGCATAGTTGCGAGTTTATCCTTACTCTCGGCTATAGTCCTAGTAGCTAGTACTGCTGGTACACTACATCCGAAACCACAGAGGAGACATAGAAAGGCTCTTCCATGTAGACCTATACTATGCGTGAGCCTATCCATCACAAAAGCAGCTCTAGTCATATAGCCCCAGTCCTCTAGTAGTGCATAGAGGAGGAAGAATATGGCTATCGGAGGTATTATAGTCAACACCCTACCCACTCCCATTATAGCACCCTCACCTACCAATCTCGCTAAC
>CAZFTG010000074.1:0-4326 GCA_964522205.1 uncultured Thermoproteales archaeon | reverse complement strand
GGATCGAGTATACCTAGGGCTCTCATATCAGTTATACTAACTGCCAATTCCTCTAAGGATCTTAATAAGTGCTCAAATGATTTCTCCTTATCTAACTTGGAATCTCTCATGGAATCTGCGGCTTCTAGTAGTAGCTTGTATGCCTCTAGCATTAAGCGAGCTGCCTTCAAGATCTCTACCACTATACTGACTGGAGATCTTTTATAAATCTGCCGTGCTATTGAGCTGAGCTTTAACATGTATCTCATATTTCACATCTTTGATGATCACTACTATTCACATACTATTATGGAAAAACCCTCACAGAAACTCTAGATGAAGTCGTGGCCCTAGTCTAGAAATTTTTACCTCACAATATTATGTTTATAAAACCTAGTATGCTTGGAATTTACGTGCTCTTCTTCTAATAATACTTGCCAATAGTTAGGACCTATCGGGTTCTCAATAGTTCCAGAAAATCTATTATCACCAGTGAATCTAAGTGATACTTATCTTTTATACCATAGAATGCAAAGAATATACTTGTATCAACTATCACAGTCATGATTACTCACCATATAGGTATTCATCTACTTTTGTAGCATTAGTTTCTCCAATATCCCTAGCATACTTCAAAGTGGAAAATGCTTTAACCAAATCTCTCTGTCCTATCAATCTCTTTTCAGCTATACTTAGAATTCTTCTAAGTGTCTCTGCTAAGCTCTTACAATTCATAATCTTGGCTAATCTCTCTAATCTGCATTTATCCTCCATCGAGATGCGAATAGTAGTGTAATCGATCATTATCCCTCCCCCCAAGCATGAGATCACACGTAGTAATATTTATTAATAGTGAATCCTTTCCATGCAACCTTCTACTATTGATCTAAACTAATGTTACTTCGAGTCCTAGATTTCGTGCAACATTCATCTGACTTTCGTCGCTAGTCAGGAGCCGTGTGTGGAGCTCTATTGCCTGGGCTATGTATAGTGCATCATAGATTGTAATCCTCATCCTCGTAGCTATATTGAATGCCTTTTCGAGATAAGGGCTTTCATCACTCAGGATTATCACTCCTTCATCTACAAGTCCCTTCAGTATGGTATACTTCTCTATGGCTACATCCATTGGAAATACCTTAAGGATAGTCGAGTACTTCCATATAACATTGAGAACCTCTTTCACTATAAGATCGACACTATGAACCTCTTCTCCTATTAAGTACTTCTCGACTTCAGTCCATCCCTCCTCTTTAACTATATACTTTGCTAGGGAGGATGCATCAATGACTATCACGATCCTCCCTCAGAGCTCTTACTACACTACCTCTGGGAAGAGTTGGATGGTTCTCAATAATCTCATGTACCTTTCTGAGGAACTTCAACTTCTCGTAATATACTACCCTCTCCTCAAGGTACTTAATTATTTCCTCCTTCCAGTTGACGAGATCCCCTAGCTCCTTAATCCTTCTCTTCAACTCTCTGGGAATACGTATACTTAATACCTCACTCAATGTATACACCTTTATTATATAAATGACTACAATAAATTTAAGTATATTGTATACAATTACCTATGATCCGTAGGATCATCAGAAGCCTATATAGCCTTGTAAATACTGCGTAAGCTGAGAATACTACTAGGTAGAAAACCTTCAGAGCACCCTGTCGACGAACTCTATAGTACAATTTAGAGAATCTTTTATTCTTTAAAACTTTCGCAAAAATATCTAAAAAATCGAGAGGCTAGACATTTAGATCCAGAGGGAGTTAAATATAGCACAAGAGTCTCTTTCCAGGTGTATACATATATTGTATACAGAAATCCTTAAATATTTATCTGTATACAGTTACGGGGAGACGTATTGTCGACAGAGGTCATATCCGTGAGGATTAAAAGAGAGCTCAAGGAGGAAGTAATTAAGTTGGGGATAAATGTAAGAGAAGTCGTTGAGAGAGCTCTAGAGGAAGAGGTGAAGAAGATCAAGACAGAGATGCTCAAGAAGGCAATCGATAGAGGACTTAAGGCTATGGATCTGAGTATAGATGAATGGGTCAAAGCCGTCAGAGAGATAAGGCGAGAGAGATGAAGAAATTCCTCGTAGATACTTCAGCTCTATATCCACTCATCCTAAAGCTTAAGCATAAAGTGGTAGAGATAGCCGAGATCTTACGAATACTCGATCTGACGCTCTACGAAGTAGGCAATGTCATATGGAAGGAGAATAAATTGGGCAGGATAAGAGATCTTGATGGAGTAGTCTCCATGTTTTCAGAGGTACTGAGCTGGATCAAGATAGATGAGATAGAGCTAAAAGACCTAAAGGAGATTACGAAACTTGTTATTAGCAGGGGAGTGACATTCTATGATGCATCATATATTTATGTTGCCGAGAAGAGAGGATATAAGCTCGTGACTCTGGACTCAGATGTGTTGGAAAAGTGTACATGCGCGGTAACCCCGGAGCAGATGTTAAGGGAACTTCGTGTAGAGAAATAGAGACGTTAGCAGTTGTGTTAAATATCTTAGGATTTTAAGCTTCTAAGAATGTTGTTGTAATTGATCGTCGAATGGAAAATTCATTATCTCATTTTCATATTATTTCCTCTTTTATAGTCTTAATGTTTAATATGAGATTCCTATAATATCTGCGAGGTGATGTGAATTAGGATAATTAGGTGTATAATAGTATTAGTCTTGATTACAGGTACATGTATTCCAGGGTCTCTAAGTCATAGTAGAGAGTGCACTAGATTACTGCTAAAACCTACTTTCCTAGATGATGGAAAGCTGAAAGTAGATATACTAATAGAAGGTAGAAGAACTATTGAAGATACTGTAGTATTATCAGAGACAACGTACGATGTTAGAGAGTGGGGTTATGCAGTATTTACCCTACAACATCTACTGAAGAAGTACTACTCTGAACTCTATGGACCCTGTGTAAATATATCTATACTCCTACCTAGAGACTATTGTATTTGCTCTCCTGTATTCCATAGACACCCCGTACATGTAGTCGTAGACGATAATATAACTCTCTACAGTATTAAAGTGGATAATTTCAACTTTAGTAAGTTTGTCTTCTATGAGGCCTTTATAGTAGGGCTGGAATCTGTCATATCTATTCGCAGAAGTGAAAGATTAGAAATCATATATACTCAGGATGTACCCACAGATTTTGTAGAGGCCATAGCTGAAGCCTATAGTAGGGCTATTGAAGTATACTTAAGGAAACTAGGTTACTCACCTGTATATCCCCGTGTAATAGTGATAAGCGGTCCTAACCACCATGCTAACTATCGTAGAGGACACATGAGCAGTATAAGGGGTTCGACCGTATACATGAAACTGTTTGAAGTTCCGTACAGACTGGAGTGGTATATCAAGAACCTTTATCATGAAATGACTCATGGGTGGAGTTCCTGGCCTGTTCTATATGGTGATTTCACAGTCAATGAGGGAATTGCTGAATACATATCATGGATAATGACCAAGAAGATCTATCCAGAGCTCTTTAGGTTATACGATAAGAACAATATAAAATGGCGTATAGAGCGGTGGGAAGGTTATGCTGTAGTGGCTATTAAGCAGATGGCTCTAAACTTCTCTCTAGTCTACATGAGTATGAAATACAATAGTAGTATAGACCTATATGACTACCTGAGATTTCTCATAGAGAAGTACAATTATAGCGGAGAAAGAATTACTTGGAATATCTACTTAGGAAGAGAGTTAATAGAATTTCTAAAACGTGGACTGAACATCACTGAAGAGGACGCCTTAGTTGTTCAGAGGAGTATAGATGAGGCTATCAATGAGTTGAAAATTGAGTATCGTGGTTATTGGAATTACTTTGATAAGAGTAGGTTGATCGAGATATTAAACAGAAGTTCTGAGATTGAGAGGGTAAGGTATAAATTAGATGAATTAGAACAGAAATTGGAAGCTCATAAAGCTACAGTATACGAATTAAAATTAAAACTTGATGAACTAGCAATAAGAGTGAGTGAATTAGAGACAAAGTTTGCTATCTATGTTGTTATTAGTGTAGCTATTGGAGTATTAATCGGTATGGTCATTGGATACATTCTGGGTAAAAAAGGTAGAGAATAGTGGGATAATATAATCTCTAATCTGATTTTAATACCCTTAACAAAAACTAAAGAGAAATCTCACCTAGTACTCGATGTTTTACTTACCAGAAGAAATTTGAGTTTTTCAGAAATATTCCATGTAGTACTTTTATATGGTAGTGCTTGTTATTAGTCGTTAGTGGTATTGTGAACATTGTAAAAGTTACTCATAAGAGGCAGATTACCTTGCCTAAGGAAGTGAGCGAAAGA
>CAZFTG010000073.1:0-4562 GCA_964522205.1 uncultured Thermoproteales archaeon | reverse complement strand
GAGGATAGAGAGTCTTGGTCAAGATAGGATTGATAAGAGCTAAGAGAGTTAAGGTTGGTAGGATAAAGGGCTTTATTGGTGAGAAATATGGCCGTAAGAGTCAAGCTGAGGATAAGGAGAGAGGATATAGTCAAGGATGTAGTAGCTCTAGTCAATAGTGGGTATGAAGCTGATACTCCTCAGCTAATGATCCCCATTGGATTAGCTAGAGAACTTGGACTATGGCCTCCCCCTCTCGATGCTAGAGAGGAAACTTTCGATACTGCTGGTGGACCTCTTCGTGTATGGGTAGTTCGTAACGTTGCTACTGTACAAGTCGTAGCAAATGGTACTACTTCGGGAGAGGTTAGGGTTGACCTGATAATATCCCCCTTAGCTGATGAACCGCTGATCAGTGATATTCTCGCGGGTGAGCTGGAGATAGCAGTTGAGGACTTCGCAAGAGGATTGTGGAGATTCAGGTGGGAGCCTAAGGAGAGGGTTAAGGTAAGTGAGAGAAGACAATATTGGTAGGAGGGAAAATATACAACAATCCTCACATGATAAAGCTCATACCTCTATCAAACTAGTAGAAATCTAGATCATTAAAATAGTTTTCACCACTACTTAGAAGCATACTCCATTTTTAATTTCTTATAGAGATCGTAGTACTGTTCTACAACATTTTTAGCATCGTATTTCCTGACTTCTTCAAGTCCTTTTTTGATAAGTCTCTCTCTTAATGCACTGTCCTGTATTAATCGTCTGATGGCCTTAATGAATTCCTCTTTAGTCCTAGGGACTAGGCATAAGGCGCTTGCCGATATCTCTCTTAGTGGTGGAATATCCGAGCATACTACTGGGCATCCACAGGCCCAGGCTTCTAATATCACACTTGGAAAGCCTTCCCACTCTGAGGGTAGTACTAGAGCATAGGCTGATTTCATTAGTGCTATCACTTCTTCCCATGGTACTACTTTATCGATACCTAGTGCAATAGGACTTAGTTCAGATAGTTGACCGGCAATAGCTCTGAACAGATGGTAACCCTTTACCTTACTCCTCCTTCCTACAAAGAGCAGATGACTTTCTCCTGAGGGCTCTATCTCCTCTATCTCCTTAAGTGCTATCATATTGGGAATATAGTACCATCCCTTAGTCTTAGCTGTATAGGGACTTACTGTAGTTATCACATCAGCTTTTTTCATATTCTTCTCTATGTATCCTATGAATATCTTTCCAAGAGATCTGTAGAGGTATTCGAACTCCTCAAGACCACCATGGACTGTTATTATATATCCCTTCCTCCTACGACTTGGTATCATTCCTGCAAATTTGGGATTATGAATATGGACTATATCCACATCCTCTGGAATCTTCTTTTTCTTTAATCTCAGGTAGAATGTTAGAGATCTCATCTTGGGTATATCTATATAGCCTATATTACCAATGTGCCATACTATAAATTCTACTCTATTTTTAAGGTAGTCGTATAGTAGTTTAACATGTCTACCGCTACCACTAGCTCCTCCGAAGGTCGCATTAACCAATAGTACTTTCAGTTCGCCCCACCTAATTCCCTATAATATCATATAATAACATTATTATAATTATATGAAGAAACATAAGGAGTCCTACACAATGATAAGGTTTAACGTATCTACTATCATTAGTCTCCTCATAGTCTATATCATAGAGTGCACTGGGACTTAAGAAGAGGTCTCACATTCGGAAATACACGTTTATCAACCTCTTTTGAGGACTTTAAACCTCTACGCAGGATGCCTACCGATGTTCCATCGATTCTCTCAACGTTTAACAGTCTAGTAGGTTACTGTTTATTAAGTAGATTGCTTATTGACTATTCAACAGGTTGGTATCGATATGAAGTACGATGTACTTATCGCTGGTGGGGGATCTGCTGGCCTATTTGCAGCCTATAAGATTGCTAAAGCTGGATTTTCAGTAGCTATTGTAGAGATAAAACCAGCGGATAGGATAGGGGAGAAGGTATGTGGTGATGCCGTGGGTGAGCACCATTTCCACTACGTCAAACTAGAGCCACCTAGAATAGGTGTAGATGCAGTAGGAATTTTTGAGGGAGTTAGAGTGATCTCTCCAAATGAAAAGAACTACATAACCGCATGGGGTAAGGGCTATGCGCTAAATAGGAAGGCCTTTGGTCAGAGGTTACTGAAAATGGCAATTGATGCTGGAGCCGAGCTCTATGACTCACACTATATTATTAAGCCTGTAGTTGAGGAATCCTGGGTTAGAGGATTAGTAGTTAAAAAGCCTAGTAGAGGTATTGTGGAATTGAAGAGTACAGCTGTCATAGATGCTACAGGAGTAGCTGCAAATGTTAGGAGGAGACTACCAAGTAGTTGGTGGGTAGCGGAAAGGATCTCTCCAGAGGACTTCTGTACCGCCTATAGGGTAATAGCTAGAGTTGAAGAACCTCAGAATCCGAGATTAGCCTTAATATACCTCAATCCGAATGTGGCTCCTGGAGGTTATTGGTGGTGGTTTCCTAAAGGAAAATACGAGATTAACATTGGAATTGGTGTGAAATCTAGTCCTGGTGCACCAGATGTAAGGAGGCAGTTCAACAAGTATATATTACCTCGTTTAGAAAAGGCTAATCCTGAGATTATCCACGAAGGTGGAGGAGTAGCTCCTACTAGAAGGCCGATCCCCTGTATGGTATGGAATGGTTTGTTAGTGAGTGGTGATGCTGCTATGACTGCTAATCCAATTCACGGTGGTGGTATAGGCCCCTCATTAGTGAGCAGCTATCATGCAGCTGAAGTCCTAGTAAAGGCCCTAGAGAATGGGGATCCCTCCATCGACCTTCTATGGCCCTATCATAGGGCTTACCATAGAGCATATGGAGCTAAACAAGCAAGTCTCGATGTCCTTAGAATATACTTACAGAGCTTATCTAGTAAAGATCTGGATTTCATTATCGAGAAGAAAATAGTTACGGATAAAGAGCTATCGGAGATGGGCTATAGAGGTGAGCTACTTCCGACAATAATCTCCAAAGCTACTAGAGCCCTTAGGTTACTAACTAGACCCTCTCTTCTCTTAGAGATAAAAGCTATTAAGGAGTATATGGATAGAGCACGAGCTCTCTACGAGAACTACCCAGAGAATCCAGATGGATTTGAGAAATGGAGGCTAAGAGATAGGACTTTATTTAAGGAAGTTAAATCTAGGTTCTGGAAATAGTTTTTCTATCATAGGTGATAAAGATCGAGCTGTACTGGATAGTATTTAAGTCAATACATCTAATCGAGGTTTACTACTATGATTTTTAGAATTGAGAGAGCTAGGGAAGAGCATGGTAACGCTATATTGAGATTGGCATATAAGGATCCTATACTGAACGCGCTCTTACTCTACGACTGGATCGTACTCAGACGGAGACAACCAAATGCCTGCGACTTCTACGTGGCTATCGATGAGCTCTCAGGAAGTGTAGTAGCTACCTGTGTAGTATTTCATGATAGGGGTTTTGACAGCATCCTCTTCTGTGGAGATCCTAAGGCTAATAAAACCTTAGTAGAGAGCATAAAGCCAGAGAGAGCAGTACTGCCTCGCGTACTACCAGAGGAGGAGGAACTTATTTTGGAAGCACTAAAAGGGCAATCGATATCAGTATACGATGTCCTAATCATGGCCTGCAGACCCGAGAGCTTCAGACCTATAATAACCCATAGAGTTGTAAAGCTTGGACCTGAACACGCCGAACTATACTCGCGTTTCTGTAGGGAAGGGAGAAGAGCTCGTATATCACTTGACGAGGCGAGGAAGAGACTTTCAGAGGAGGATAAGCCCGTCTTCGCAGTAATCATAGATGGGCGTATAGTATCCACAGCCCTGATATATGCCTCTCTCCCAGAGGTATCTTTAGTTGGAGGAGTGTATACAGTTCCCGAGTTCAGAGGGAGAGGGCTAGCTACATCAGTTACATCGAGAGCTACAGAGGAAGCCCTAAGCTATTCAAAGGTTGCATCCCTAATCGTGAGAGCGGATAATGAACCAGCAATCAAAATCTATCGTAGGATAGGTTACGAAGTTTATAGACGCTTAAAGTGGTTCAATATAAATGTGAGTATAGTACCATAACCATAAACAACACTCTGGAAGGAGTTAAGATTAGGAACTCTATGTGTATCACTATCCTTTAAATGACTTTATACCTTTATTACGTCTAAAACCTCTTTTAAGAGATTTAAAAATAATATCTAGGAGATATAATGAATTTGATAAAGATTATCCCAGTAAAGTCTGTGCTATATTTTTAGCATAAAACTTTTAAATTTATTCTCCTAATACCTTCTGGCGCAGAAAATGGTTCTTGGAAATGGCTTTTCCACGATCAGAGCTGATTTAAAGCCGATAATATACTGTATTGGATTGAGCGATAATGAGGCATCTAAGAGAATTAATAGATTTTTAAATGAAATTAAAAATGTTTTTAATGAAGAAAATATACACGAGCCTCTGGTCGTTAGAGATGCTAAAACTGCCCATAGAATATATGATTTCGTTGAGCGTAATATTGATGCAATCATATT
>CAZFTG010000072.1:0-4624 GCA_964522205.1 uncultured Thermoproteales archaeon | reverse complement strand
TTTCTCTATTGATTACTTTCACCTACCTGTTCGTTAAGCTATTTAAGGATCTTTGAATATTTTTCACGTGCTCGCTAGGATCTTGAGGGACGGAGGTATACTTCCTCTCTGTCCCGTAGATTCTAGTGTTGCTAGGCTTATTGGGGATTTGGGTTTTAAGGCTATTATGGTGAGTTACCATGAAATTCTTGAGAGAAGGCTCTTTGATCGTGTATCTTCGGGTGGTATTAATAGTGTTCTGGATTTTGATGGTGATGTCTTCTTGTCTTCAATAATGCCTGATGAGCTTCTTCTCTATCCGGGTACTTTTCATGATTTTGTGAGGCTTCTAGACTCTGGTGGTTTTGCTGGTAGTGTGGTTTGGGATATGCCTGTGGAGGTGGATATACCTCTTGAGGTGAGTTGGAGTAATCTGAGGACTTCTATTGAGCGTGTGGAGTCGCTTAAGGAGTATGGTTTCAGCATAATTCCACTCCTCAAGGGTGCCAATAGGGAGCAGATGCGCTACTGTGTGGATAGGCTTAAGGATCTAGGGTTTAAGGAGGCTGCACTACATGCTACTGAGTACGTTCTGTGCTATGATGAACTTCTGGCTCAGAGGTTGTTCACTATGTTCTTAGTCGCACTCTGTGAGAATTTCGATAGGGGTTTAGTCATTGGTGTACTTAATCCAAAGTCCTATAGGATCATCGAGTCGCACCATGGACTGCAGTGGAGGGATAAATTAGTACTGTCTGGAAGGGGTTGGTGGTTGAGCGCGGTCAAGCATAGGCTGTTCTGGAGGGGCAGTTCTGTAGACTTGATGAAATACTCTGTCAGGTGTTACTGTAGGGAGTGTAGGGGTAGGATACTGGATCATAGGAGTTCTGTGGAGGAACTGGCTAGTCATAACCTACAGCTCTTAAGGGAGATTGTCGGAAGGGATGTATTTTCCTCTAAGAGCGTTCACATTGAGAAGTACGATGTCTACCTCAGGGGTAGGATCCTCGTAGTATCGGATCTACATATAGGTACTGTAGAATCTATGTTAGATGAGTTCATTTGTATGCTTGAGGAGATCAAGCCTGATTATGTAGTTTTTGTCGGTGATACTTTTGACCTGGTTAAGGGGAAGTTAGCTCTCTATCACCTCATGAAGTTTTTTGCTTCACTCCACAGGACTGGAGTTGAAGTAGTCCCTGTACTGGGTGATGCCGAGGGAGGGGGATATAGTAAGAGGGATAGATTACTACTGGATTCGCTCTATAGAATACTCCTAGTTGATGAGGGCTGGACTTCTCCTCATGTCAGAATGTACGCACTGGATTGGTATATGGTGTGGTTTATGAAGTTCTGTAGATCTATGAGGAAGGAGGTTTCAGCTATTCTTCCCTGTGGTAGAAGAGTGTTCTTTGTGCATGGACATGAGTGGGGTACGGATCTCGAATATGTTAAGAAGAGGGCTAGGTTGAGGGGAGCAAGACTTGGAGATTGGGTAATACTGGGACATCTGCATAAGTTCCATGTGGACAAGGAGATGAGAGTGATAGTGTGTGGTTGTTGGCAGAGGGCTACGGAATCTATGGAGAGGAGAGGTTTTACACCAGATACGGGTACTGCTCTTCTTATCAATAGTGATGGTGACGTGGAGTTGATGGAGTATGGGTCAGTACAGGCTTAGAGAGCTCGCAAATAGGAGGACCGAGAGGACATGGGAGAGACGGGATCAGTTAGCTAAGACTTTAAACACGATGATAGGTGAGGGGGAGGAGGTAGACCTAGTACAGCTTATGGAGAAATTGGAGAGTATGGGTTTCAGGATAACTTATTCGGAGCTACTAGATGTACTGAAGTGTATAGCATCTGATGTGAAGGTGAGAGGGAGTGTATTAGATGTGGTCGTAAGAGGGCTTAGTGCTAGGGATAGGGCTGTAGTGAGGGAGTTACTCGAAAAAGCTAGAAAGAGAGGACTAGAGGGGAGTGTACTTGAACTTCTTGACAGAATTAGGGGTAGATTTGGCGTAAGGGAATTGATGATAGTAGTAGAGGATCTACTGAGGAAGTTTAGAACACCAGCTGTACTGGACTTCTGGATTAGGGCATGGAATGAGGTAGCTAAGGGGGAGTTCAAGATCCCAGCCTACCTATCTATGACTGGGAAGTTTATTGAACTGAGCTCTAAGACTGCGGTTAGGCTAGGTCTTAATAGGGGGACAGTAGTGAGGGTAGAGGTTCCATGGAGTGATAAGTGCTTCTTTGGTGTAGTGAGTACTACTGAGCCTATGTGCAGGATCTCTATTAAGGGACAGTTGAAGAATCTTATAGAATTCTCTGGACTGAGATGGGATAGGATACTGAAAGAAATCGAGAGAAAGGGGAGTATGGCATGGATCACAATTGAGGATAGGGGTAGGGCTTTCTTCTTTGGCAGAGTACGCACTAGAGGAAGGCTCGATATACCGATAGACCTAGTAGGTCACCTGGGTCGAGGAGAACCCATATTCCTTAAGTTGAGTGATGAGAAGGGAAAGGTTATCGAATCTGTCAAGGTGGGCACTGAGAGGAGTAAGATCGTGGCGGGTAGAGAGTACAGGGAGTGTTACGTACAGTTCAAGGGATTAAAAAGTGGTCTTTACCACGTAGAGGCTATGAACTCGAAGTACTACTTGAGTAGTTTGAATGAGTTAAAGATGGAGTTCAGTGGATTCAAAATAGCACTTAAGGATTTCGAGCCTACCGATCCTGTGAGGTTAGGCAGGTATACGTTTGAGATAGGAAAGGGTGTATTCGAGATAGATGGAGTTTCTCTCGATGCATCTATCTCAGTAGATGTTTTTAGGAATACCCTTAGAGGCTCGGTTGGTGTGGAGGGAGGAGGAGGGGATGTTGAATTGAGGATGGTGAGAGTATTCGGTAGTGAGCCACAGGTAGAGCTGAGGATTAAGAATGAGGTCTATAGCTTAGCGCGTATTGAGAAGTACAGGACTAGTTATGAGGGAAATGTTATAGATGCCTACCTACTGATGCTCGAGAGAGGAACTGGAAGTAGGGTAAGAGTGAGGAAGGTCCTATTTACTCCAGTAAGTGTCTACTATCAGTGCACTCCCATGTTTCATCATCTCCTATCCCTAAGGTTTCCAGTGTCTCCTCCCGACTATAGGATACGTCACCCGAGACTTATAGAGGAGGAGCTTGCTATAGGGGATAAGCTATTAGTGAGTAACGTCATAGGTTTTGAGATAAGTAGACGGCTTTATCAAGAGATATACTACTGGTCTACTGTTAAGGACAAAAAAGGACTAGGAACTATTGGTGAAAGTATGATTGACTTTCTCAAAGAACCTATATTTGAGTTCGTATCAAGGGAAATAGGATTACCAAAAGAAGAACTTAACATGAACTGGAGGGGTACGAAAAGATACGGTCTAAAAGTACCAGATTTTGAGATTTATCATAGAGGTAAAGTAGTGGCAGTTATAGAGGTATCTTTGGGGAAGGACATGAAAACAGTGTTGCATTCTCACTTAATTCCCGAGATGATAAGACGTCTCACTCATAACAAGTTTAAGGACGCCTTGGGTATTGTTATAGGGTTAGAGTATAGTCCTACATCTCCTACACTGAAGATGATATTCATCATAAGAGATAAAAGTGGAATGTGGATGGATAAGACGAGAGATTTGTATGGATTGTTAGGGTGGTAGTATGGCTAGATGGTATGATAATGCACAGACTATTGAAGAACTTGTTTTCAGGATATCCGAATACCTAATCGAGGTTAACGGACTAAGGAAAGAGAGTACGAGAGTGGAGAAAGCACCAGGGGAATATCGAAAATACGGTATGGATTATATTATGGATTCCATTGGAATACTCTTAAGATGTCCCAAAGATATAAGACTACTTGAATTTCACATAAAACCACTATATGATAGATTATGTAAGAGAGGAATATTCCCACCCAAATACCCTATAAGTATTGGAGGAGAATTTATAGCGTCACTACCATTCGGCAAAGATAAATGGATAATCTACGTTGTAGCGGCTATCTTACCTTATCTAGGAGAATACCTAATAGATGAATGGATGGAACATCATAAGAAACAATCCACTTATAGAGATATCATGGAATTTAAAGAGTCTATAAGGAAGAAATGGCTCAAAGGGAACTATGAAGGTAATATACTAAGAAAAGAAGACCTAGAGATTCTGAAAGACCTTGCACCAGATCTCTACAGAGAGTTAAAACATGGTATAGAGGCTGTAGAGAGGACAAACTCAGAGATAGGGGAGGAGTTAGTAAACTTATGGGCATGGCAGATCATGAAGTCCATTAGTATGATCTGTATACTAGATGCTACTGACATGAGTATAGAAGAGGTTATGGAAAGAATACCGAAAATGGTAGAAGCAGCTGCCATAGCTCAGAGAAAACTAATAGAAGTCTACGAAGAAGAACTAGAGAGGAAAATGAGAGAAGAACCATACACAAAACTGATAAGAGTAAAAGTAGACCCCTGTGAAAGGAGAATGTGGGGAATAGGAAACTGGATACTAGCATCCTGGTAAAACTCTTTATCCTCTCTATCTTCCCTTTTCATTAGTGGGAGTGGGCTTTATCCTAAGTATATACTGTTTAATCCCT
>CAZFTG010000071.1:1243-4890 GCA_964522205.1 uncultured Thermoproteales archaeon | reverse complement strand
AACTATAGTACCAGGTGATATAATTATATTTAAATACGCTTTAGATAATGCAAAAATATAAAAAGCAAGATGCTATATTCTAAAATGTGATCTTATGGCTGAAGCTGAGAAAATATCAGGACCTATCTTTGTAGTACTAATGTTCATCGGAGCGGGTGTTGGGCTAATTTTTGGTAGACCAGATGTGGGAGGAGCTATAGGAATGGGTATTGGCTTTCTGGCTATGGCCCTCATAAAAACTAAGTATAAAGAAATTAAACCAGAAAAAACCGCTATTATAAGCCCTATGATGGGCTCATTAGTCCTAGGATTAGTCGGAATACTGTTCATAACAGCCGGCCTAGTTCTCCTCTTTAATATTCAAATACCATGGAGGGCCCTTGCTGGCCTAGTAACATTGGCCATAGGGCTTTTATTTGTTATAGTTGCATTCAATTTAATTAGAGTAACTAAATAAGTTTTAAATATGGACTACGGAATATATTTAGATTATGAGATTAGAATGTAGATCATGAGCATGTACTCTCAGTAGAGGATCTTCTATAGAGTATGAAACTAAGCCCTTCAATTTAGATTACAAGTCTTAGGAACATTGTTAATTGGGATGATTAATGGAAGTTATTTTTATGTATCTTATTGAAAAGTATTCTTAGGTGTCTCTATGAAGCTATTTAAGAGTCTTCGTACATATTCTCCAAGATACGGCCCTGAATGGGGTTCTGGGGGTGTCTTTGGGCTAAAGTATCATAAAGATACTCTATATTATACCCTAGCCTTTGAAGCTGAAGCTCATTTTGTTAAGGACTATATGGAATACGTATATCGTTTCGAACAGGTAGGCCCTGCTCCTCATAGTGGTGGGGATACTTACAATGCAGTAGATGCTGTTGACGAATTCATCTACTTTGGAGGATGGGTTCATGCACCAGCTTCATATAAGGGAAAAAACCCCGATGGCTCAGCTACTATAGACTTCTACAACAAGTATAGCCATGTTCATGAATATGACACATACGATAATGAGGTGCGCTTACTATGGACCGAGTCTATCCATAAGGATAAGGAGTGGACTGGAGAGATCTCTAACATACTATATGATCCAGTAAACGATCGACTACTACTCTCAAGACTTGACGGTCATGCTAACTTGGGAGTGTATTCAATGGATAGGAGAAATGGGAGTATAAGTAAATTGAGTGATACTCCCTCATTAAAGGGTGTACTCATACACGATCTCGCATGCTTTGAAATGAGTCGCCCTGGTCTACACCCTACAGTATATGGCCTCCAATTCCTAGACCTGGTCGATGGAAAATTTGAAAAAGCAAGAGTACCTGATGAAGCCTTTGGTAAGTTCTCACTCGATGGAGGATATGTAGAGACACCTAGGATAGGCACTATGGCATCTGCTTATTTGAGGATCTTTGTCTTCCTTCGTGGAGGTCTCCTCATTTACGATGTAGCTGGAAGAACATGGTCCTTTGTAAGACTCTTCGATTTTCTAAGTGGATATGGCCCTTTTAGAACAGTAGCGATCAATTTAGGTGGAGGGATTCTTGTAGCTTTTAATGCCTTTACTCACGGTATATGGCATTTTCCCGGTAATTCGGAGGAAGTAAAGAGGTTAAACTTCATAGTAGGACCGAGTGTCCTATTGTACATAACTCCTCCAATGGCTAAGATAGTATTAGCCCTAGGAGCTAGAATAACATCTTTCGAAAGGGTGGGAGATATGCTGATACTTGGAACAAGTACGGTTGCTAACCTAGGTGGATATGATGCAACACCTATAGACTCTGGTTATCGAGAGATCCTCGCTGTAAGACTGGATAGACTCTTGACTTCCTCTCCCCCTCCAGTAGAGTTCCTTGTACCAGCTAGCTTTGTCCTCGACAAGCACTTCGGTGGTATACCCCTCCTTGGTTATAGGGATCCAAGACTCCTCATAGAGGCACATATGGATAATAAATTAGAGGTACATGAGTATAGTGTACTATTTGAACCTATAGAGTCGTGTCAGGACATAGTAAGTCTAAAAAGAGGTAAAAACATTGTAGATCTCTCTAGCTATCGTGGTATAGTATCCTTCCGTCTTTCACAACCCGATCCAAGGGCAATAATAAGGATAAGCCTACAATAACTGCCCTTAGCCATACTTGATCGTTAGTTATTTTAAGTGTAATACTGATCTCAATTATCGCCGAGAACAAGCATTCTTTAATGATCATCAGAGGTTCATTTAATACCTAGTACTCTATTAGCCAGATGTTTTCATTTCAGAATTTTAGAAAATATAAAGTGATTTTAATAGATAAAGTAAACATTTAACTAATGATAACGAAAGAAAGGATAGAACTTCTGATGTAGCTAATTGATCAGCCTTAAGAACAGACAGTTCCACATAGTACTAGACTAAACAATAAGCATATATGGAGTATATTGAACAAAATAAGGAGTATCGTTCATTATGAGTAGGTTAAGAAGATCGAATGACAATCTCTTCTATCTATTCATTATCAGCCTGATTGCTGGAAGCTACTGGAGTATGATAAATCCTATCTATCAGCCATTCATGTTGAGTCTAGGCATCTCTATCAGCACCATGGGTCTTCTAGAGGCCCTCAGAGGTAGAATAGGTCTTCTTTCAACACTTTCCCAACTCCTGGGGGGTGTATTAGCTGATAAGTATGGAAGGAAGAGGCTAATAATAGTCTGTAGTATAGTTACACTTCTAGCGCTCATCTTTCACTTACTTGCCGCTCTTCTTAAGAATGTACAACTCCTCATCATCGGCTCGCTTATTCTAGCCTTAGCTTGGATAGGTACTCCTGCATGGAATGCTATGACTATGGAATCTACGGATAGATGTAGAAGGGGTTTTGCCTTAAGCCTAGTATGGTTTGCAAGTATAGCTCCAAGTATAGTTCTATCGCCTATAGGTGGGTGGCTTGTCGAGAATTACGGATATCGTCTTGTCTTTTTTATAGGAATCTTTATGGAAACTATCTGCCTAGTCCTAATATTACTACTTCTAAGGGAAAGTTTAGAAAGAAATATTACTTCAAGCTATAAAGAGCTCCTTACTAATCTCATACCTAAGAGTAAGACTCTTAAGAGACTATACCTTATAGTGGCACTAGACTCTTTTACATGGTGTATAGGAACATCTCTCTTCTATGGCTTCCTAGTTGAGTGGTTTAAATTCAGAGAGATTGAACTAGGATTACTCTCTAGTATTTTCACTCTCTCTTGGACTATTACACAAATTCCCGCTGGGAAGATAGTTGATAAGTACGGTTCAAAAACAGCTATGATATTTTCAGAGCTCATGGGGATTAGCACTTTAGCTTTATGGTTAATTGCTAAAGATTTCACTACATTCATGGTATCCGAGATACTTTTTGGAATTACCCCAGCTCTATGGATCCCAGCACTAAACACATACATTGCTGAGAAGGCTCCTAAGGATAGGGTCTCAGGCACCCTCGGAGGAGTATCAGCCTTTAGAGGACTTATATCATTCCCTGCTCCATATATTGGGGGGTATCTATTCGATCTAGCAGGTTTCTATCTTCCAGTTACTGTTAGTCTCATAGGAGTAGTGATTACTCTCCTGGCTATAATCTTTTTACTGGAAAGCCAGCCTA
>CAZFTG010000071.1:0-1143 GCA_964522205.1 uncultured Thermoproteales archaeon | reverse complement strand
CTGTAAAACTACATGCTAGTGCTCGTAAATTCTACAGTCTTTCAATAGCGGATTGTTAATACTCTATCTAGCTCTGACGAGGAATTTATAGATGGGATGGGATTTCACTAGAGGACGGATACCTTCTCTCCTCCTTGAATAAGCTATCATTGAATCTATGAGTGCACATACGGGAAAAACCTTCGGCGCCTTCCTTATTGAGCCGTATATAATGAAGTTAGCGCCCATTGCCTGAACATATCCTAAAACACCTGCCGTTAAGATCTCACGAAAGCCCCTTTGATTAGTATCGGCACACCACTTAGCCACCACTCCACAAGGCGCTAAGCCTACCGGTAGGCCTATCTTCTCTCTTAGAACTTCGAGAGTAGTTGCAGCTACGCCAATATACGGTACATCCAGAACTGGTGCTAGTATGAGAATGTTTGTGGCTCCAGCATCACGTGCATATTGAAGAAGTCCCTTCCTACTACCGTCTCCCACTACCATCTCTAAAGAGCCCCTAGGCCAAGGATTTCTGGGGTTAAAAGCCTGAATGAGAATGTTACGTACACCTAACTCCTTTAGCCTTAATACTTCATCCTCCTTAACTGTGTAGCTAATGGACGTGTAAATTGTCCTATCCTGAATCCCTATATCGACGATATACTCAAAAGCCTTTAGGCGAACATCTGCTGTAGGACCATTTAACAGGATCGGGGAGTCGGTTACTGATGAGACGAATTCGATATACTTTTGGAGAGCTTCAGGAGTTTCTCCGACGACATCTACCATGCAGGGAACCCCCGTAGTATCTGATAGCTCGTCTTGTTGCACGATAAGCTTCTCGGCTACAGCCCTATCGAAAACTCCTCTTACATGATCCTTTACTATTTTATGCTCACGGTAGAAGATCGTTCCTATTAGGACTGTCGGAAGCTCACCAACTGCACCACCAACGAGAACTTCCCCTATCCTCTGAACCTTAACTCGACTGAGCGAGCTTGCCGTTTTCCTCACCTCTCAGCTTAAAAGCAGGAGAATATGTATAAAAGCTTTGTAGGATACATATTCAATAGAAGTCCTATGGAGGTTTACTTTCACTTAATTTTGTAGAAGCAGTACTCAAAGTTCTTTAACCTTCCTCCGTTGGAGCAGAAGATT
>CAZFTG010000070.1:0-5197 GCA_964522205.1 uncultured Thermoproteales archaeon | reverse complement strand
ATAAAAGGGTCGTGGGGCCCCGGCCATAGGCGACGGGATCCACCCGGACTCGTCAGATCCCGGAAGTTAAACCGTCGCACGCCGAGGGGAGTACTGGAGTCCGCGAGGCTCCGGGAAACCCCGGTGCTGGGAAGCCCCTCGACCCCCTATTACTGGTGGGCCCGTGGTCTAGTGGTATGACGTCGCCCTTACGAGGCGAAGGTCCCCGGTTCGATTCCGGGCGGGCCCACCATTCTTCAACATATAGATATTTCCTTAACATTATGATTAAATATATTAAAAATTAAACCAAATATCTTATTCGGTGACCATTATTAGAGAATGCGGTGATTATGGGCTATTATTGAACATCACGATGGACTTACATGAATACTTTTAGGTATCCCTACGGGTATACTTAATAGGACTCGTAGTAGTGCGAGAGAGCGGATCCCGACCTAGTCGATATGTCTAGACTGGAATGAGCATCCACTAAAAGTTCTTGGAACAGAAAGAGGGGAAAATAATAGTTTAAACTGAATCTAACGGCTGTCATACAATACTTATATACTTGTCAAACGCTCTTATACTCGTGAGATAGAGTGCTATCACTAGGTGAGGTAGATAGAGCACTAATATCACATGCAAAGTATGTATGGCAGGAGGCTAATAGACTTTTGAGAGAGGGGATCCCTTATAGTAAGTTTAAGCTCTTTAAGAGAAAGTGGGAACTTGAATTATATACATTTCTTAGTGACCTACTTGGAGAATTACTAATACACGGTAAGGATTGTGGATTTGTAGGAGAAGTTGACTCTAAGTGGGTATGCATATGTGATGTCTTCGATGGTTCTAGAAATTTCTACGAAGGACTAAAATACTATTCCTACAATGTGGCCCTGGCAAAAGATGATGATATAATATACGCTCTCTGTATAGACTTAGAGAACTTTGATATATATAGGGCAGAAAGAGGAAGAGGAGCTACTCTTAATGGGGAAAATTTGATGAAAATATCTGAGGAGTTCTTAAGTAGTGGAGTCTCTAAAGGTATTGTGTTAAGTTCAAACACCTCAATACCCGGAATACCTACCATGCACTTTAAGTGCTCATCTTTAGAGTTATGCGCACTCGCTAAAGGCGTCGCTGAAGTACTGGTAGGTACTTCGTGGAATGAGGACATAGCAGCTGCATACCTTATAGCACTAGAGACAGGTCTTCAAATACTTGACTGGGATCTTAAACCTATAAGACTCCCTGTAAGGTATAGAGAAAAACTTAGGTATGTAGCTGGTAGAAAAGACAAAATAGAGAAGTACTCAAATGTGATCAGTGTTATGAAGAAATGGTTGACTTTAGGTACAAATATAGTTTTAATGACTGCTATTTTGAGCCTCTCTACAATAACATCATTACTAAATGTACTGTTTAATTGCATCCCATACTGAGAGCTAAAGTAATTATTAGATGATATAAAAATACTCGAATATACTACATGTCTTTTAATTATATAATTCACTCTATATTATTAATTATTAAAAATTTAAACTGCTAATCTATTACCCCATTTCTCTGAAAATGCTATTTCTTCGAGTGACCTTCTTGGTCTGGGCTCAGGGGACTCTGCAGGGACTCCCACGGGTAGTAATGCTATTACTCTATACTCTTCTGGTATACCTAGTATATCCTTTACTCTATCTTCATCAAATGCTCCTATCCAACAGGTTCCATAGCCAAGCTCTGTAGCAACTAGTACCATATGCTCCATAGCTATCATGATATCTCTATCATACCATCTAGGTGATCTATTCGGATCAGATACCCCAACAACTATAACATCAGCATCGGCTATGAACATCTGATGAGCTGCAGCCTCAGCTAATCTCTCCTTGGTACTCTTCTCCCTAACTACTATGAAGTACCAGGGTTGTCTATTACCAGCGGATGGGGCTAATCTAGCTGCTTCAAGTATGCTCCTTAGGTCTTCATCACTTATACGAGCTGGCCTATACCTTCTGATACTCCTCCTCTTCTTTATTACCTCTATGACTGACATATTCCTCCTCCCACTGATACCTGATTATTTTGCTATTTAAACATAAGTACACAGCATTAGTATTAGATTGATGTTTTACTATCTTGTAAATAATTATGTTATATAGTTAATATGTCAAAAAACTTATAAGCTGCCATTAAGTTCATTATATAGTATAAAGTGAGAATATGAGGAACGATATCTTATACATTCCAAAAACCTTGCTAGCGGAATCGCTTAAGGAGTTTAAGGATTGTTATGGTAGTTGTGCTGAAGCACTATTATGGCATCTAGGTAAGATCATAGGTAAGAAGTACTTTGAGTTACTTAGAAGAGAAGGTAGAGCCCCGAGAGACTTCAAAGCGGCTATTAAAAGTTTAGAAGAACTTGGAATTGGTGCATTCCTAGTGGATCCCATAAGGAAAAGTCTTGAGATAGTGCCTGATGAAGTAGCTGAAATGGGAAACCTTCTTACATTCATACCAGGGTTAATATCGGGATTTTTAAGTGAGGTATTCGGTGTTAATATAAGTATTCCTGCGCTTTCTAGGTCTGATAGTATTGTTGTTAAGATTGAGAAAGAGATCAGGCTATATAGGCATACTCTAGTCTAACCAGAGGTGATAGTTCGCTTATCGGGAACATCTTCTCAATAGACGGCCTGTAGCATAACTTTCTGCCTACAGCATCAATGTTCAACAGTGCCTTCAATGGTATCAAAACACGTTTGATTTTAACGGCACCTCTGATCTCTCCATTCCTGATGACCTCAACTACCTCGGGTTCTAAGGTTATCATCCCCTCTGGATGGAGTACAGCTCTTATAAGTCCCCTCAGCATAAATCCCCTTCTAGTCTCCTCTATCATCTCCTCTAATCTCCAATCTCCTGGTTTAATCACTAGATTAGTCTGCATAGGTCTAGGCATCACAGATAGCCCTCTAGCATTTCCCATAGGTTCGGAGTTCAGTACACTAGCAGTCCATCTAGTATGCAACAAATTCACTATTCTGCCATTTTCTATAAGACGCTTTGGTCTACATAGAACTCCTTCGTCATCCACTTTCATACTACCTACAGCCCATGTTATAGTTGGATCATCTGCTACTGTGAGTTCATCGGGAAGCATTTGGGTTCTTCTGAGGTACCTTCTGAATAGAATTACTCTATCCGCTTCTAACATATGTACTACCTCGTGGAAAAGAGACCCAGAGTTCATATGGTCCAATATTATGGGTTGTTTAGTACTGTGGAGCAAGGGGCTTAAGGGTTTAGCAGTAGCCATAGCCTTAAGTCTCTCTAGTGCTTCTTCCACCATACTCTCTATCGTACTTTTTAAATGATCTACTGATAGAAATGCTGAGTACTCTCCTGCTATATGCTCTCCACTAATCAGATAGATTGCCATCTCTGCTAGACCTCTGGATTCAATGTACTGACTTCCATCACTATTGACTACTAGTTTACGAGATATAGAGTGCGTAAAGCTTATTTCACTACTTATTTCTCTAGTACTACTTTTACTCTCTATGGTACTGATGCAAGTCTCCATTATGTCTAGTACTTCATCCTCGGTCATGAGCTCACTATCACCAAGAGAGAAGGTACCTTTGATGGAAGATACCTCGTACATTTTACCACTATAGCCCGTAGTATACCTTCTCATGATACTTCTCTTCTTCAAAAGCTCTGTAAAGTTATCTGAATTTGATGAGAAAATAGTCCAAACTCCATTACTCCAAGTTCTTAGATAGATGGTAGAGTCCGAGTACGTGCTAATCTCTTGAGATAAAAGTCTACGTGCACAGCTTATAGATTTAGTATATTCCTGTATAGCATCACAGTAATCCGCATTCTTTTCTAAAGCTCTTACGGCTTTTATTGCTCCTGATAGATCCATTGAGCTCAAAATAGTACCCGATACTTAAGAATATGTACTTGTAGTGTATAAGCTTAACGATGAGAGTAATACTAACACACGATGTGGACTCTATAAAAAAGCCTCTAAGGCATATATTAAAAGTGAGAAAGAGATTCAGTATAAGAGATATAATTAAGCACGTCATAGGCTTAAAAAACTATACAATAATATAGAGGATTTGATCGCTTTAGAAGATACCTATGGCTTTAGATTCACTTTCTTTGTTCCTGTGATCTATTTCCTATACTTGAGATAGAAGATATACTTAAAGAGTTAATTAAGAGCAATTGGGAGGTAGGTTTACGCTATGTAATGGAAAGTTCACAGAACAGGGTCTTATGAAGATAAAAAGGAGTTCCTTCAATCGATAGTAGGAAAAGTCTTAGGTATCAGAATACATCAACTACTTGTAAGCACAAAACTATTAGGAATAGCAAAAGACTTAGGATTAGCCTATGATAGTAGTTATAGAGCCTATGAAATAGGCAGGTTCTCTCCTATTGTAATGAAATGTGGTATATTAGAGATACCTATTGGAATAATGGATACGGATCTCTTCGGCAGACTTATGATGAATGAAAGAAAAGCTATTAAATACATAATTTCTAAGATAGAAGAAGCTAGAAAAGAGGGAGTCATAACATTACTATTTCATCAAGAGTCCATGTATATGAAGGGGGGTAGGATATACAGAGATATTTTAGAATATATATACAGACATGAATATAAGACTCTGACCTGTAGAGATGTTGTGGTGAATTTGTATGATTAGAGTTCTCGTTACAGGCGCTGGTGGCATAGGTGGTGTTAATTTTATAAGAGCAATAAAGATAGCCTGTAGTGATATATTCATAGTTGGAACTGACTATTTTAAATATCACCTAGAATTCATTAATATGGATAAAAAATATAAAACTCCCAGACATGATTCACCTGAGTTTATAAAGGTTTTGAATAGAATAATTGAGATTGAGAACATAGAATTTCTACATCCACAACCAGAAGTAGAGGCAGAAGTTATCGCCAAGAATAAACATAGGTTTAAAGTTAAGACGTACCTCCCAAGAGGGGAAATTTTTGATATATGTAGGGATAAGTACCTAACAGCCCTCAAACTAAGTAATTACGATCTTGCTCCCAGGACTTATCTCTACACAGAAATAGATAATATGGATGATCTACTAGAGGAGCTAGGAGGAAAAGCTTGGATAAGAGTTAGACGTGGTGCTGGAGGGAAACTCAGTCTTCCAGTATCCAGTTCAA
>CAZFTG010000069.1:0-5512 GCA_964522205.1 uncultured Thermoproteales archaeon | reverse complement strand
TCAGGTATACGGTTAATAGTACACAGAAACACACCAGATGTCCTATACTACTATCAGAGTGGATATCAAACACTAGATAGGAGTATTGATGGAATTCCCGACGAAGTATATACTGTAGAGCTGGACTGGAACTTCAGTCTACACTTCCTACTGAACGAAGCCCCTCTGAACATAACCTCACCTAATGAAAAACCCCCGCCCATTCCCCCTATTCCAGTTAAGCAGTTCAGAGTCTATATTAGTGGCGATGGTGTTAGCTGGGATCTCTGTCCCTTCCAGAGTGAGTACTGGAAGAAAATTATATGGCATGGTCATGAGGTATGGATTCCAGTAAGTCCTGCGAATCCAGCATATTGGTTCAATGAATCCTGTAGATTAGTATTTAAGGTACCGTTCTATACTACAAGCGAGAGACATAAGTACATAGAGATAACATGGGAAGCAGACTGTGATGCCGATATTGTAGTGTGGCCAACATCTCTACAGTTCGACTACAACCTCCCTAACTATAAAGACGTAGTCTCAGAGACATTTAGAGTAGAGCTAATAGATACCGAGCATACTACTATGAGAGGCTATGGATTTGACTATCATGGGGTAGCTGCACTAGGATTCCGAGATCCTGATGGAACTGCCTATGGACCCACAAATATACACGCATTTGGGACATACCTAGGTACATACCTCGGTAGATATAGACCCTATGGTAAGTGGGAGGTATTCTCCAAATACATAGGTCCCTACTCATGGGCAGCACTACCAGTTAGAATACTGGTTATATTGAACACAGAAAGTGTGGGTAATGTATATGCTGCGGGTGATGTTAGAACGGATTACTATGCCACACTTGCTATAGCGTATATCATAAATGGTTCTAAGTATATGGCATGCTTACAACACATACACTGGAAGAGCACACGAACTGATAAAGGGGCATGGATGTTCGCATCAATGGGAGGAGGAAGACCTAAGAAGTACATGTACCTAATAAGGAATTGGGGTGGCATATACAATATATCGTGGGTGGACTCATACACCATTCGCAAAGAGTATTACTATCCCAACTTCTTCTGTACCCACTGGGGTAGTAGCATAGGTAGAGCCGTATTCTTGAGTAGATCAGCTGTGAGCACACTATATAACATAGGTGGAAATCCTGTATTTGCGGTAACTAAGTGGGCACCTGGTGGGCGTCCACAACACTCACTAGAATACCAGTTCAGTCCACTTGATGACTCTGTAACCTTTACAGCGGGAACCTATTACTCCTATTGGTTTGTAGTGTATAGGTACTCAGCTGGTAGTACAAACAATGAGTGGCTAAAGGCGTATGAATACTCACCTATGTTCTTAGAGGAATACGCTCCATCGATAAGCCTCGAAGAAGTAGACACAAGTTGGTAACAAATATTAGTATCCTATGAATATTTATGGTAGTGGATAAAATGCTACTTAGACGAAAACCACCACTATTAAAGCTGGTCATGTGCGGGGAAGGAGGAGTTGGAAAGACCAGTCTAGTCAGAGTATACACTGGTATGGGATTCTCCCCCTATCAGAGACTAACTGTAGGAACCCAACATTTCTTCAAGGAAATAAATCATGAAGGTAAGCGATGGAAGCTAGTGATATGGGATCTAGGAGGAGAGGAGAGGTTCCGCTTCCTAGCACCAGTATTCTTGAAGGGAGCTAGGGGAGCGGTATTCGTCTTCGATATCACTAGGGAGGGAACTTTCGAAAAACTCGATGAATGGCTTAATATATTGAAGAAAACAATAGGAGATATACCAAGAGTATTAGTGGGCAATAAAATAGATCTTGAAGAGTTCAGACTTATACCTAGTGACCTAGCAGAGGAATATGCTAGGAGTAGAGGGTTTATAGGCTATATAGAGACTTCAGCTAGAGCTGGAGTAAATGTTAATAGACCCTTCGACCTCCTCCTCAACAAAGTACTCGCTAAACCTAGATACTATGATATTCTGAGATCTCTCCGTTGGCGCTGGTAGGGATATCCTCAAACTTTTAAATTCTTATGAACGGTATCTAGTTCTACGCCTTCTCACTAATTGATACGAGAAGTAAAGGGATGCAAGAAACGATTAACTTATCACTGGACTATAAATAAGACTATCACTCAGTCTGTATGTGCTTAGATCACGTCTGATTATATACTTCACCTCACCAGGATTGAGTACTGGTTTCCTGTAAAAGGATAAATCTTCAAAAGCCAATCTAGGACATGCTGTAGATACAAAAGCCTCAACCCAGGGTGTATTGTCCAATCGTTCAGGAGTTACTTCATCTACTACTAACAAATATACATTAAATCCCAGAGATTTCAATCTCTCTTGTAAAGTTTCGGCTAATTTTAGATTAAGTTGTCCATGCTTACTGCACAATACTATCCCAAATGTATTAGCATCCATAGCCTTACTCAGGATGAAGAGCCTTTGAGCTATTATCTTCCTTAATTCTTTGGAAGCGTTAAAATAGCTCTTCATATAAGGATCTATGCCTATTACCGGCACGTCAACAGTTGCAGCAAGACCTAGTGCGTGAAATCTTCCTCCTGCTACACAGATGAACATATCTACTTCATTTTGTATGGAAGTGGCTGCTGAGTAATCACATCCTAGTACTTGTCCCAACATCATTCCCTTTTTATTAGACCTTGATACTATAGGATCTATCTCCAGCTTTTTCAACTCTCTTATAATATTACTCAGATACTTACAGTGCTGAATCGTACAGGTTAACCCCACTCTTGAGCCTGTACTCAACATGTTCCTATGCATAAGCTCCTTGACAATACGATAAACAAGCTTTGAAGGATCTATAATATAAGTAGAGGTGAGAAAAATCACTCTTACACTATCTACTCTACACTCAGGTGGAGCATGGTGACCTATGTGTAGGACTACCTTAATACCTAGAGATTTAGCCTCTGGGATAGCTAAATCACATATCCCCCAGGTGGGCCTCAGAGAGAGAACAGAATCTATCCCATGTGCTGAGAGAAAATCCCTAATTTTAGGATAGAGTCGCTTTAATCCATTTGGCAATTGTACTAAGACCCTATTTATTAAAAGTTGCTTTAACCTTCTAACGATATCTTCAATTGGAATTTCATAGTCTTCAACTATCAATATATACCACCTATGAGTACTATCTACATGAACTTAAATGGATCTATACAGAACCACTAAATCTCTAATAGAAAAGTATAAATTACGCCCTCTTAAGAAGTGGGGTCAGCACTTCTTAGTGGATGAGGAAGTAGCGGAGTATATAGTATCCCTGGCTAGACCTAGGTCGGAGTATCCTATCATCGAGATAGGTGCTGGATTAGGAGCACTTACACGACTACTAGCTAAGTATGGCAGTACTATCCTAGCAGTGGAGCTCGACAAGAGGATTATTCCAGCACTAGTAGAGGTTATAGAGGGAACTCCTAATATTGAAGTAGTGCTTGCAGATTTCCTTAAACTAGGATTAGTGGGTAAGTTCTCTAGCATAGTTTCAAATCTACCCTATTACATAACATCACCTATTCTTTTCAAAATACTCGAGTTAGACTTCGAAGTAGCAGTACTAACACTTCAAAAGGAGTATGGATATAGGCTAATAGCAGAACCCGGTACGGAGAACTATGGTAGGGTAACAGTAATGGTGAACCTTCTCGCTGAGGTTAGGGCAAGGAGGATAGTACCTCCTAGGGCATTCTATCCTAGACCAGAAGTTGATAGTATCATTGTAGAACTGAGAAGACGTAAAAGTAAGCTTAAAGATGTAGATCTGAACCTTCTTAAGACAGTAGTTACAGGACTTTTCACATACAGGAGAAAGAAGGTGGCTAAAGCACTCAAGTACTTCATGTCTAAATCATCTTTAGATCTTAATGTAGAGAGGGTACTAGCTGAGGCAGGAATAGATGTTGAAAAGAGAGTCTTCTGGCTATCCATAGAAGACTTCATAAGATTAACAAGAGTAATCAAATATACCATGGAATCCTATTCTAAAAAGTGTATATTATGATAATAATTAAATATTATTCATGGTGAGGAAAGTACTTATTAAAGCTATGAATAGTATAAACAATTGATAACAGGTTATTATTATAACCTAAGCATAGAGGTGTATCTATGATGATTGTTTTATTATGGATGCCTCTGTCTCTTTTGTATGTTAGAATACTTATGTGAACCTTCTCTTTCTAGTTCCTGGGAGTCCTATGAATATCGAGGACTATGAGCCTTTATGAATCCATGTTCAATGAGGAAAGTGTCGAAAAGGACAGTCGTATAGGGTGATCCGGTAAGGTGTTCCCGTAATTGAGCATGGAGAATTCCCACCTGTGATGAAGCCATTATATCAAAAAGATACGAAACGATATGGAACTGTTGAACGGTATCGGAAATAATAAGGGATTAGAATGGAGCCCTAATTATCCTTTTACATGTAAGACATGTGATCACAATATGAGGGGACCTTTTAGAACGTAGTCTAATTCTCGCGGTCAAACCGGGTACTAGAGGTGTAAGACATTTTTTACAGTAATATCTCTTGAATCTTGAGGGTATCTTTACTCTAGTTCTCTTACTTATCCTGAGTGCTAAATCCACATACTTTCTAGCTAGCTCTAGATCTTCACGTACGGTTTTAAAAGCTAGCTCGAATAGTATTTCTATTCTCTGGACTGCTATATCTCTCTCTAAATACCTTTTCTTAGTTCTCATACAGGAAATCCCAGCAGTGTAAATATTACATGTATTAGAGCTATAGTAGCTGAGATTAGACAGCCACTTAGAACTGCTTGTTTCATATCCAATCCTCTATCGATCCTCATGACCATTATATTGTACAGTACACCCCATAGAGGGAAGAACCATTCATAGAAAGATCTCAGGAAGAAGAGCCCGGGGTTGGTGCTCTGTAGTAAGATATTTACAGCATAAGACGAACTTATGGTTAAGTTGCTCGACATTAGACCACTGACCTCAACTGTAGGAGCGTTAGTAAGACAATACGAAAGTATTGCTAGGTCGAGTAACATGTATACTATTTGTATGTGGTAGCTCATACCGCTAAGTGCGAACAGTGTACTTACCTCTTCCTCACTACCCATGACCTTACCTACTAGGTAGTATAAACCAAAGAGTATGAACCACATAGTCATTAGTCCTAATACTCTAGTCGCTAAAAAAGCAGACAACCTTGGCTGTACCTCATATTCCCATAATGTAACCGCCCCTCTAGATGTGAGTACGAGTACTTTGTTCGTGTAGATATAGACATAAAGTAATGTCAAGAGAGCCAGTATGAGCAGGTAAATTAATGGTGATAGATACTCTGGATCTACACTTATGTCCTCTATTGTCGTCACAGGTCTAAAGAACATCCGTACACAGACCTTTAGGAATCTAGGCACTCTAAGCATATTATACACCTATTAGTGTAGCCGTGTACTCTACACCATTCACTTTCCTTATGTGATATAAAACTCTGTCCA
>CAZFTG010000068.1:2162-5575 GCA_964522205.1 uncultured Thermoproteales archaeon | reverse complement strand
ACGAAGGATATAGCGAGAGTATTGTAATTGAGAGACCTGTAGACGAGGCTCTCTTTAATGACTTGAAATTGCTGAAACACTATCTTCATGAAGTTACTCCAGGGTTAGTACTTCCATTTTAAGCAATTCTCCCACCTTCCTTAGAGGAGCTAGCCAATGACCGAAAGTCATAGACACGTGTTGAGAGCCCACTAATATTTTTGGTATTTCGTTCACATCTCCCTTAACATCTATGTGAACTATCACCCTACAGTGTATTCCGTCTTCACTCATCTTCACTCTTCCTTCTATTACCATCATTTTATCAAGTGTGGTACTGACATTGAGTAGGGTAATGGGCATTTCTCTTTTAATGTCAGCATAACCAGTAACTCCGAACTTTCTTCCATGGTAGTCCCTAATGATGAACTTAGTGGATGCCATTGAAAGGGGTATTATATCATGCTCTATAGTTACTTCTCCCTCCTTAGCTTCAAACATTCCAGGTCGATAACCGAAATTCCCCATTAACACAGAATTCCCACTCACAGCGTGCAAAATTAACATTGATATCATAGCTGTTATATCACCTTCACATGCACACATTATCCCCTCATCTATTAATCTAGCAAATGCTAAACAGGGGACTAGTGGTCTTTCTTCAGTGAAACGACCACAGTTTATTGTGACTCCATTAGCATCCTCCCTTTCACATAGATTTCGAAGAGCGAGGTATATTCTCATAACTCTTAACAGATCTTCTTCACTAGGTTCAACTACTTTCTCGAAGTTTCTCCTCCATTTCTTTAGTTCCTCCTCAGCTTTTTCTCTTGGGATTGAATCAAAAACTCTGAGGAACTCATTGGTCTCTATGTGTCTAACTCTAACTCCAAACTTATCTTCCAATAGAGAGAAATCCCAAGGTCCTTTAGGAGCAGAGAACGAGGGTATCTCACCTATGTAAATGAACTTACTCTCCCTTAAGAACTTCTTCACTCTCAACGCCCTTAGGAGATCAGGATCCGTTTTTCTAATTATCGGTATTCTATACCTAGATATTGTACGAACTTCTAATGGTAGTACTCCTCTGCTCCCTAATAGAATAGCATCGATGTCATAGTCTAGGACTTTAGGGATCTTCCTTAAATCCCTCTGTTCTTTAACTATGAAAGGTTCCTCAACTTTCACAAAGTCTAGTTTTAAATTTCTCTTAAACTCCTCTACTAACATCTCAGCGTTCCTCTTGAGCTCTTCTTCTGTTAGACGAGAGACAGGTGGAGTCCCTGCCACATCGGGTGAACAAACACTACCATAAACGTAGTTGTAATGGTACAACCCTAAATAGATGGGCTTGACTCTGACTACTCCTCTATCTAACTCATTGTTCAAATTCTCACCTTAGTTTGTTATTAATCTATGTATTTTAAGTTTATCAGTAAGACACAATTAAAGGTATATTAAATAAAACGACATGAACTTATAGCCGAAATAATGGAGGAGTCACCTCTGTTGATCTCGAAGACCTTTCTGGAGGAGAAATTGAATTCGCAGAGAAAAGCTTTAAACCCATTGAGAAGAGAAGCCCAAAAATGCCATACTGTTGATACTGTCCTTTAACATTAAAAAAGGTATATAATGATGTACGATGAACTAGCAATAGCTGGTGTTACTACACTAAATCTGTTCTTGACTTTAAGTTCCAATCTCACAACTACGACCATAAATTTTAAACGTCCTTATGAAGTAGTCTAAGTGGAACTATCCTTCCAACCTTCCTACTCTTAGATCTGCGTATCCCGCCTACTCTAAGAACCATTAATAAGTCTCCACATCCAACTCCTACCTACGATAAATTTAGATATTTAAAAATTTAACTCGGTACCGACCGCTCTTCTTGAATACTCTTATAAGAATTAGCTTAGGTAATGAACTTATCCTTTAGCAACGTTAGGTTTATCAAAATAAGTACTTATAGACTATAGATTTAGATGAGCCGAACTATCAAGTATGTAAGAGTGGAGAGGATAAGGACCGGTATCCTCGAACTAGATAGATACCTTCAAGGTGGAATACCTACTGGTAGTTGGGTCTTCATAGCTGGGGAGCCGGGGACTGGGAAGACCATCCTGTGCCTCCATATAGCCTATACGAATCTTAAAGAGGGTCTACCAGTGATCTACATCACTACAGAACAGCCCTTCAAAGACCTAGTACTACAGGCTAGACAATTCCACATGGATCTTACACAGTTCACTAGGGCTGAGAGAAGGCTCTATATCATAGATATTTTCGACTTATGGAATAAGGCCTGGGAGGCTAAGAAGGAGGGTAGGGTAAGATACGCTGATCCCCTAGATCCCGATAATCTATGCAACTACATACTAACTCTATGTTCCAAGAACAATATCAACAACCCACTCATA
This sequence comes from uncultured Thermoproteales archaeon, assembly GCA_964522205.1. Lineage (GTDB taxonomy): Archaea > Thermoproteota > Thermoprotei > Thermofilales > B20-G17 > B20-G17. Next base: position 3,173 of record CAZFTG010000068.1, on the reverse strand, counting down.
ATAATAGACTCGCTGTCAGCATTCTGGGTGGATAAACCAGCTATGGCTAGGAGGATAACCTATAATATGAAGCTGAGGTTGAACAGATTAAGAGCTACAGTAGTGGGGACTCTTCAATATGCTGTAACAACGGGTAGTTCGTTCGGCTTTGGTGCTGAACACATAGCGGACGGTATAATTCAAATGTTCATAGAACCCGTAGAGAAGGCTAGGGGAATCCGTAGATGGGGGATTATCAAGAAGATGCGATTAACGAATCATCATAAAGAGGCTTGGGAGTTCGATATAGTCGAAGATAAGGGATTAGTAATAAAGTAGTTATTGATTTGAAGTACTATTGAGACTTTTCGACAAAATTGCGCTAGTAATTCGCTATTTCAGGGAAAAGTATAAGGATTAAACAAATTTAATCCTTAACTTCTTATTCTTCTAATGTCCTTCTTAAGCTCAATGAAAGGTTAACTATTTATTAAAGTTAACAGATTGTTAAACTGTGTGGGTTCCGAGGTAGCTTGGAGAGTCCTATGCTAAACTCTATGCAGAGTTCGATTTAGGACTTTTTAGGTTTTCCGATGTAGTTAGAGTATTGGAGCTAAGTGAAAGTATGGCTAAAGCTGTTGTTAGCGGACTCCATAGACACGGCTTGCTCACGATATTCGAGAGGAGAAGACCTAGGATATATAGGCTTATATCTCCGGAGAGCTTCATACTACTAGCCTCTGGCGAGGTTAGAAAAGTTGAAATCCCGTAGGAGCGCTACTTAGAACTCATATATGCCTGCTTTAGGGCCTTGAGAAAAATTATCAATCTTAAATCGCTAGCAGTCTACGGGTCTGTGACAAGGGGTACAGCTAGCAAGAACAGTGATCTAGACCTCCTAGTGGTTTCAGGAGACTTTAAGGGAAGCATAGGTAGGAGAATTGAGCTTTTGGTAAGGACAGTTCGCGCAGATGTAAAAGACGAACTTCGCTTTCTAAGGTCACATGGGTATAACGCTTCTATCAGCTTCTA
>CAZFTG010000068.1:0-2062 GCA_964522205.1 uncultured Thermoproteales archaeon | reverse complement strand
TTAAGCAGGCCTCCGCGAGGTTAAAGGATTCTAAGGAGGCTCTCGAAGAAGGAAACTGTAGTTAAGTATGTTGGGATTAAGTAATAACTCTTCACAATTCTCGCTACAAAATTATCCTGGCAGTTGAGATATTTTAACTGCTTTACTATGCAGTACCCTTCAGTATCTAAACTGTAATTGTGATACTTACACAGAGCATCTCTCGGCTTAAAACCTTTAAATGCACTTCAGCACGTGAGAAAATGGTGTCCAGTTTGAAGGGTAGGAGAGTGGTCTTTAGAGATAGGGGAATTGTGGATATCGAAGAGTTTGAAGTCCCTAAGCCTCGTTCAGACCAAATATTGATCAAAACTATCTGTAGTCTTATAAGTCCTGGAACTGAGACTGCCTTCTTAATGGCACTACCCAATACCCCTCAAAAATTTCCTCAATATCCAGGGTACTCTAATGTTGGTGTAATTGAGGAGATTGGAGAAGATGTTGAAGGATTTAGACGAGGAGAACTTGTAGTATCTCCAACACCACATAGTAGTCATGTCCTAGCTCGAAGCGATCAAGTGCTTAGAGTTCCTAAGGGTCTATCTGCCGAGGAGGCTGCTTTCTTTAATTTAGCATCTATATCCCTTCAAGGTGTCAGAAAGGGATTCATAGAGCTTGGAAGCTCTGTCGTAGTAGTAGGGCAGGGTCTTGTAGGTCAATTAGCTCTTCAACTAGCTAGACTTAGTGGTGGATTTCCCGTAATAGCAGTTGATCTCATCGATTGGAGACTTGAAGTCTCAGTTAAACATGGTGCAGATTATGTGATAAACCCCTCTAAAGTAAATGTTATCGAAGAGGTAAAGCGTTTGACTAATGGGAGAGGCGCTGATGTAGTCATAGAAGCTACTGGAAATCCTAACGCTATACCAATGGCTTTAGAAATGGCTAGAAGACTCGGAAGGGTGGTGATCTTAGGAAGTCCTAGGGGAGTATCAACTGTGAACTTCTATACTCTTGTCCATAGGAAGGGATTGATAATCATAGGAGCTCATACTATTATTAGACCGGAATGTGAGTCTCTGCCACACTATTGGACTGAAAAAGATGATATGAAACTTATACTCGAGCTTATTGCTAGAGGGAGATTAAGAGTTAAAGACTACATAAGCCTTAAACTCCCTATCGAAAAGGCTTCGGATGCCTATAAATCACTTATAATGCGCAAGGAAGGAATATTAGGAATACTACTTTATTATTGAAAGTAAACTACAAAAATCATCAATTTTATGCTTTATCAAAGCATACTTAGTGAAAAAGTTTAGTTTCTCTCAATAATATCCTTCGGTTCGATAGTATCTAATGTACTACATCGAACATGGCTCTCCAGGACAGATATACCTGTGGATTCTCTTAAACCTATCCTCATGAGATAGATTGCCCATAGTCTGATCTAAGATCTCTTCTATCACTCTAACCTGTTCATCAGTAATAATCATATCAGCAAAGCCTGCACTCTTAGCCTCTTTCTTATACCAGTTACATTTTCCTTTACATATATACCTATGTAAGAGTCTACGTGCCCCTTCCTTCGAAATACCTAACCGCTTAGATAGTAATAGTAGCACCTCTTCTACATCTCTCATTTAAACCCCTATCTATGTAGTACTTTACAAGCATTATAAGAATTTTCAATAATTCCTACGAGTAGGAAGTTTCTATATCCTTAAGTTAATGAGTGGGATTTGCAGGTCAAGTTATTCGTACAATTTATTACTAACTTCACTGAAAACCTTATAGTAGGTGATATTTAGATTGATCCTAAGTGGAAGGAGTAAGATTTTCAGAGTTTTGGAGGACGGAGTTGATAGAGGATTCCCAGTTGTAATACCTTATATAAATATACTCCTCAGAGATCATTGGGATGAAATTACTAACAAGCCCTGGTGGACTCTAGTCTATGGAAGACCGGAAGATGTGGTTAAGGTCTACAAGGATCTTCTAAACTCTATTCCAATAGACTGGATTGAGCTTAGAATGCAAGCTAATCGAGAGATTAGGTCCAAGATCAAACCTGTAAATGATA
>CAZFTG010000067.1:0-5622 GCA_964522205.1 uncultured Thermoproteales archaeon | reverse complement strand
TCAACTGATGATTAGATTCGAAAACCCAGAATATGTACTGCTACTAATTCCAGTACTAGCTATTTACTTGTTTCTTTTCATACATGCTGAGAAGAACTACAGAAGACTTATGCGAGTACTCTCTATAGTTAAAAAGAGGAAGGAGTTAAGGTATTTAATACTCCTGCTTAAAATACCACTAATAGTACTCCTTATTCTATCCATATGTACGCCTTATGTAGAGAGCATCGAGAAAAAACCCATAGAGTACGGTGATATAGAATCTCTTAGGAAGGTTCCAGCTAGCCTAGTATTCCTCGTTGACGTATCGAAAAGTATGAACTATGGGAATAGAATAGGAGATGTCAGGGCACTATTATCTAATCTAATTCCTAAGATGAGCTACAAGGATCATTTAGTAGTAGCACTCTTCGCTAGGGATACTGAAGTAGTCTATGAGGGCCCTCCCTCTAACTTTACAGTTAAACTGAAGGCAGGTAAGAGGTATAGTGCTATAGGTGATGCATTATCCTTTGCTCTCTCCTACACTAGAGCTAGTAGTCTACCAACAGCAGTAGTACTCATTACAGATGGCGGATGGAATTATGGCTCAGATCCTTTACATATAGCCCCTCTTTTCAAGAATACCCCACTAGCTGTAGTACATGTGGGCTATGGAACCAGCAGTAATCCCGATCTCCTAAGAGAGATCTCTGAAAAGGCCAGTGGAAAGTACTATGAAGTTAACCAGATAACTCTAGAGGCTGTAGAATCCCTGACCGAGCATCTCTATAGTGAGATCAAATATAGTGCACTTAGATTGAGAGGAGAAAACTATGTACAATGCATTACTAAAGACTATACCACTCCACAAGTACTTCTCTGGAGTCTGATATGTATCCTCCTAGTCCTAACAGTCATGGATGGTGTCTAAATGTTAATGTTCGAGCATCCTCAGTACATTTACCTTTCATTACCCCTAGCATTCATACTAATAGTAGTACACTATAGAGGTTTCAAGATATACTTGAAGTACTCTAGGTTCTACCATCCTCTAGCCCAGTTCATAGAGATGAAAAAGGAGGGTAGAAGAATTACAACCCTACTAATGAAGGTTTTACTAGCCCTGATGATTTCCATAGCCATCTCCAATCCATATATTATCACTAAGGAGAAGGTGGTAGCGGGAAGTGACGTACATAGGTTAAGAGTAGAGGCAAATCCAGCTGTAATAGTACTACTTGATGCATCTGGAAGTATGGGTGAAACCATAGATGGGATTAGTAAAATAGACTCTGCTAAGATTGCTATTAAAAGACTGTTGAGTATAACACCTAAGAATATAGATTTTGGAGTAGTGGTATTTGAGAACAACATCAGATTAGCAATACCAATAACAGGAGATAGGGATAAGATCCTACACATGTTAGAGAATGTAACAGCTAGTGGAGGAACGGGTTATGGTCCTGCACTTTCAACAGCCCTAGCGTGGCTTAAGCCCTATAGAATGTTCAACCTGAGCTGTGCTATGGTACTAGTATCGGATGGGCTACCCGGAGATAAACCCGGTTATGAACACATTCTAGAAGAGATAGCGAAGTTACGCATTCCAGTTCATACAGTGTACATAGGTAGACAGGGAGAAGGAGAGGAGGAGGCTAAGAGAATAGCAGAGAAAACAGGAGGTGGACACTACACTGTCTCCACACTAAACGAATTTGTAAAAGCCTTCGAGAGTATAGGGGAGAGTATAAAGGAATTATCCCTAGAATCCGAGGTCTATGTAGAGGTTGAGGTCAAAAAGTCTCTATCCATCATATTTTACGTAGCATCTCTAGTCCTTTCAGTCCTACTATGGGCTATGAGATTTCTTACCTCTCGTATATCTTTTTAGTCTCCGTAACCATGAGTCCTCCCTTCTCAAGTCTCCTATTACAAATAGGACAAGACCTATGATCCCAACATCTAATGCTCTGAGTACTTGATTCCAGTCCGTATTAAGTCTGGGTTTTATAGTATATCTACAATAAAATCCATAAGGACTTGTAACAAGAGGTAATAGGTCTCCCTCGAGATAGAGCACTAGAACTAATGGAGTCTGCAAGTTTATAGCTGAGGTACTAGCCTCTATTGCTCTTACTCCTTTCTTCACCACTTTCGTTTGGTGTACTGAGATCTTTTTAATGAAATCTAGAATTTCTTCCTTCGAGAGATTCATGAATAGCGCCTCTAGTGTGTGCATTTTCTTATAGTAATCCTCTTCAGGAATTACAAAAAGATAAGCTCTTGTTAATTGAGGAGATTTACGAAGGTGAAAGTGTCCTTCCATTTCAATTTTAATGGAAATACTAACTTGACTCCCTTTAGATATCACTACTCCTCTGAAAATACTTACATCCTTTCTCAGTAAATAAGGGCCTGTCATACCATAGTGTCTTATGGGAGTAGAGATCATAGAGAGCAGAGGAAATATTGAGATAGCACACGCTAGAGAAACTATTATAAAGAGGCCTATCTCTCTGAGCACTATCTCACCTCAAACTTAAACCTTGTGTACACTATTACCAGAATCACTAGGAAGATTAGAGTAGGTAGGTTTGCTATTACTGCCTTAGTCCAGCTTACACCCACCTGTTGGCCTATCATGAAGTAGTTATAGGGGTAGAGAAAAGCCATCCACCATATCATGCTCTCTGTAGGGAAGCTGACTCTATAGATCTGGTACGCCAGAAATGAGAGCACTATCAACAGGATCCATGGTAAGAGTAGGTACTCAAGCAGACCTACAGCGAAGGCTATACTCCTCCTCCTGAAGATAATTGAGCATAGAAGGACTATAAAACCACTAGTTAGGACTTGAAGTAGTAACAGCAGTACTTCCACTCCACTAATTCCGAGCATCATAGAGGGATCTAGGATTAGAAGTGGTATTAGGAGAGAGAGTAAGAATATTAGAGAGGGAATAGCCATTGATGATACTATCCATGAGAGTATGTACGACATTCTCGAGATGGGAAACGATAAATAGAGTGAGGACTCACCTCTTTCGAGTTCAAATCCCACTTGAGCTGCAAGTGAGATTACTATTATACCATACAGAAATCCTGATATGCCTAATATTGGAGCAAGTATGGGGTACCGTGGAGTTGGTGGCCCAGGATGAGTAGGTCCCACATATACCACAATATTCGGCAGTAGCAGTAGTAGAAAAATTACTTGAATTAGAGATAGTAGTACTGTAGCGATAATGAGAGACTTGGATAGTGTACTGATTATGTATGAGGAGTGTGTAATTATCTTATTGGGCATACTTTAACACCGTCTGGTAGAGCTCATAGAGACTTACCTTAACTAGCTCCACTCTTTCAGCGCCCAGCTCATAAGCTTTATTCTCTAGATCCCTCCAGTATCCTGGTAGGGTTCTAACAAGTAGGGACGATTTATGCATCTCTATAGACTCCACTCTCTCATCTAGTACTAAATTTGAGGCAAGTACTCTAGGCTTCGTGGTAGTGATCTTGAGTACGGCTCTAACATTATGACGTGATACAAGATCCTCCATAGAACCATAGTCGAGCACAGTACCCATACTTATGAAAATAGCATAGTCACATATTCTCTGAAGTTCAGGTAGTATGTGAGTGGACATTAGTACTGTGACATCTAATTCCTCTTTAAGGCTTCTTATCAAATCTAGAATCTCGTTTCTAGCTATAGGATCCAGATTTGCAGTAGGCTCATCCAGTAGGAGCACTTCCGGATCACCGAGCAGGGTTTGTGCAAGTCCTAATCTCTGTAGATAGCCTCTGGAGAGGACCTTGATCTTGGTATCTAGGTATTCCTTCAATCCAGTTACATTAACAACTCTTTTAACATCCCTCTGATCTCCTCCCTTTAGTCTCGCTAAGTGTAATAAGAGTTTAGAGACCCTTACGCTAGGAGGGTATATGGGTCTTTCGTGTAGTACTCCCACTCTACTCCTGACCTCTATTTCATCGTGCCATGGATCGAAACCTAGAACCTCTACCTCTCCACTATCTCGTCTTAAAAGTCCTAGGCTAATCTTTATCGAAGTAGTCTTTCCAGCTCCATTAGGACCTAGTAAGCCCGCTATACTTCCTCGGGGAATTTCGAAACTAGCTCCCCTAAGAGCCTCTATCCTCTTAAACCTCTTGTATACATTTCTAAAGGATAGTACTCTCATAGAATCCCCTATAGAGGTATTGAAATACTTATTCCTACGTTTTTTGCCGTGAATCTAAGTCCTTCTGCAATTACCCTATACTTAGCCTCGTATCGAGCTGAGAGTTCAGTTACCTCAGCTACTCTCTCTAGACTCGGTATGAGTCTATGGTTTAAGACATGAAATACTACTGACTCAAGATCATCAATCTCCACTTCTTCTTTTCCTTCAATAGCAGCATAGGCCTTAGCTATTCTAAGAAGAGTGATACCAGCTCTAGGACTAGCTCCTAATTCGAAGTACTTAGATGCAACATCCAATGCCTGGGGTCTCGTGTACATGATAAACCGTACGACTATATCCAATATCTCTTCTGAAACCTCTATTCTCTTGAGTACAAACTCCTGAGCTCTCACTATCCAGCTGGGGTCAACTATGGGCTTTAGATCCTCAAGAGGCTCCTTAACTCTGTATAAGTGTAATCTATAGACCTCCTTCTCTACTTCCAGACCTCTGGGATACCCTATGAGGATTCTAGTAGCGAATCTATCTAGCTGGGCCTCTGGAAGGGGGTATGTCCCTTCCTGCTCTACTGGATTCTGTGTGGCTATCACGAAGAAGAACTTTGTTCTCTCCCTATCTTCAAGTGGATAGGTTTTACCTCCTATCGTGACCGTTCTCTCCTGCATAGCTTGGAGTAGTGAGCTCTGAGTTCTGGGTATCGCCCTATTGATCTCATCAGCTAGTAGTATGTAGGTGAATATAGGTCCAAAACGAGGCTCAAAATCCCTAGTGATGGGATTGAATACCAGACTACCGGTTATATCTCCTGGGAGGAGATCTGGTGTAAACTGTATTCTACTCCATCCCTTATAACCGACTTCTCCTATTTTCAGTACTATATCCTCTTTCAGACCTATCAGACGAGATAAACCTCTCGCTATGGTCGTCTTAGCTACTCCTGGAACTCCTTCGAGCAGTACATGTCCGTTAGCCAATAGGGTAGCTAGAAGTACCTTAAGCTCCTCCTCTAGTCCTAGAACCACCGAACTTAGCTCATCTAGGATTGATTTTGCTCTCTCACTCACTTCCTCTACTTTCACCCCCATCACCTATTTCACGATCACTACATCCCCCACTCTGAGTATGTTTTTCCAGGAAATGTGTATGTAATTACCCCACTCTATACAACTATTCAGTATAGTATTTATCTCTTCAGGTACTTTCTCGATAATCCTATTCACTAAGGATAATTTATCCATACTTATCTTAGGATTTTTATATGGATCTATGAGATCTGAAAGTTTTTCTTCAAGTTCCCTATAACCTCGTTTCCTAAGTTCGGAAATGAACCTAAGCCAGTTGACCATCGAGGGACTAGGGCTTATTCTAAGAGCTACCTCTCCAGGACCTATGGCTATGCCTACTACTATCCCTAGAACTCCTTGAGAAAGACTCAA
>CAZFTG010000066.1:0-5626 GCA_964522205.1 uncultured Thermoproteales archaeon | reverse complement strand
TCAGCAAGCAAAAGTTAAGGGCTTAAACATTAATGCAGTAATAGTCCTAGGGGCACTAATCTCTATACCACTATTCATAATCCTGGCGGAGATAATTATCAAGTTCGGAGTAATATGGGCGATAGTCTTTGCAGCCATAGGTGACTTCGCGGCAGCGGCCCTTCTAGGAACGGTTGACCTTAAAGCTGGAGTTGAATTAGCAATAATAACGATATTCGTTTACGTCGGAATTAGACTGGCTCCAATAATAGCGAATTTAATCCTTCGCTTAATTCCCTGCTTCTAAATCATGTAAAAAGAGGGGGAGATTGATATAGGCTTGTATAATTTATTCAAGGAGCTTGGTACTGTTACTGATATATCTTTTCCCCATGTATTTTACATCTCTGCTCTACTCTTCACCATCGCTAGTGTCCTCTCTCTATACATATTTATGCGTGTTCCTAATCTATCTATCAATTTTTAGTAGTACTGATAATAGTTAAGCCTATTTTTCTATATTGCTGACTATCATGATATCGTATGTTTCATTTCACTGTGTAATTCTGGCACACTGTGGAGCTATTAGAGGGGGTTTAGAGGTATAAATTTCTCGGGTAGTAGTCTTCTACTCCTATACGCTCCAATTTTGGCTCATTTACTTTGCTCTTCTTCGACAGACCATTCTTTCGAATGTCAGTATCGGAATTTTTATTCTTCAGTGGTCGAGGTGAGAGTGTTCAATACCTTCACATTCTCTTTTAGTCCATGGTTACTATACCAAGTTTTCTTATTGATCAATATAAATATTATTTTGAGATTAATATGATAATTAATTTCTTATATCTCAGTATTAAATAATTATATTGAATAATAGAAATATATCGATGTGAGATAGCCCTGTGAGAGGAATAACTTTTTAAATGCTTTAGCTCCCCAGAGCATCGAGAGAAGTGCTATAAATATGGAGAAAGTGAGAATAGGCCTAATAGGCTGTGGCGGTATCTCCAGAGCCCATGTGAGTGGTTATAGAGATCTATACACTAGAGGGCTAAAAGCATTCGAGATAGTAGCTGTATGTGATGTTCGAGAGGCTATGGCTAGGGAGAGAGGAATGGAGATATCCTTCTTCCAGGGTACACGTCCAAGAGTGTATACCGATTACAGGAAGATGCTAGCAGAGGAGGACTTGGAGGCTGTTGATATAATGGTTCCTAACTACCTCCACCACACAATAGTCATGGATTGCCTAGAGTATGTTGATGTAATTACAGAAAAGCCACTAGCAATAACACTAAGAGCAGCCAAGAGAATGATCGAAAAGGCAAAGAAGGAGAATAGAATTCTCGCAGTAGCTGAGAACTACAGAAGAGGAGAAGAGTCTAGAGCAATAAAGTGGGCTATAGAGAAGGGATTCATAGGTAAGCCTAGACTCGTAGTGTGGATGTCGCTATACCTACAGCCTAAACACATGGGGTGGTTCTATGATAAGTTCAAGGCTGGAGGTAGTTGGATATTCGATGGTGGAGTCCATATAGCGGATATGGATCGCTATCATCTGGAAAGAGAAGCTGTAGAAGTATACGCTCTTGATTACACATTTGAGCCCATTAGGGAGGGGAAGAGAATGACAGTAAGTGATACTACACTAGCCCTCATCCGCTATGAGGACGATATTCTCGTACAGTGGTCATTTAGTACTGCCATGCCAGGAGAGAATATCCACATGAGAGTAATCTATGGATCTAAGGGATGTATAGAGGGAAGAAGGCTTAGAATACAGAAAGGATCGCGTGTAGAGGAAGTAGATATAGTACGGGAGATTATGGAACAGATAGATGAGAGTAGGAGGGAAGAGTGGTTTCCCAGAGGTATAACTAATACCTTCGCTATAGAACTCTACGATTTCTGTAAGGCAGTAGTAGAGAGGAGAGAACCTGAGGTAAGCGGGAAGGATGCATATAAGGATATGGCTATACCACTAGCAATCCTCGAATCAGCTACTATAGGAGAGCCCGTTAGGGTAAGAGATGTCGAAGAGTTGAAGATAGAGGAGTATCAAAGCACGATTAATGAGAAATTGAATATAACCTAGAAAGATTGATAAAAGTTTTTTTCGAATCAAAGTAATATTTCATCCTAGTAGTACTAGATCGATAATTAAAATAACAATTAATACTATGATCTTTAAAAGGAGGTGAAGTTGTGCATAATAGCATACGTTATTTCTCTCGACTTGATCGAGTCTATAGAAATTGGAAAGCATTCTATTGAGGGGAAGGGACACCAGTACTTTTCTTCATCTACTCCGAGAATGAGTTCACCTCCACTACTCAGTAGTTGAAAGATCCAGGTTTCATTATCTTTCTCTATCAAAACTGTGTATTTATCCCTCTTGACGAATCTCGCATTTGGATCTTTTACTATGGGTTCAATCACTTTTATTCCTTTAAACTGGTATTGTTCACATTCGAGTTTTAATCGCTTGACTAGTTTCCTGCTATAGAATTCGTATGTTAGAGTATAGTTGATTCCGGAATTTTCAAAATTCCTCGACTTAAGACTACCTCTGCACGAAACTGATATAATTACCTCCTTACTAGAGTGAAGACTGAGTTTTCCATTGATTTCATACAAGTTCGTATAATACTCTCCATCCTCATAATACTCTATTCTAGGGGTTAGGGGTAGCAGATCTCTCTCAATGGGCATGTGCATGATCTCATGACGTTCATAGACTGTTTGACTGGAGGTCTGCATTAGACCATAGCCCTTCCACCATAGATTGGAGATACACCCTCCTGTAGGAGAGGTAATGTATCTTCTATCTCTATATCCGTAGTTGTAAGAGTAGGCTGTTACAGTAGCCATAAACTCATCGGTTCTCACTAGTACTACGTTGACTGAGGAGAAGTACCTAAACCAGTTCTTCTTCTGAGATGGTATTGGGCTTCTCTTCTTCGGAGTAGTACCATATTCTATTGCAAAGGCTAGGTTCTCTGCTCGTGTAAAGGTAGGATATATACAGGGAGTAAACGAGGGATCGTGAATCCAAGAATGGGGGCCATATCCTACTAGTCCTCCTCGGATCATCTTGTGTAAGTATGCTAAGTTGAGATGTGATGCAACAGCGAACCTGGGATCTTCATCGGCTAATAAATCAAAGGCCATCTGACATCCATGTGCTGTCTTACTACCATAAGTCGTCCACTTATAACTTCTACTACCCCATGAATCGTCGATAGACCCATCCGGATAGACGAAGAGAAGATGTGTTTTAAGTGCTTTCAATACTTTTCTCTTAACAAGGTCATCCTTAGTGATGAGGCAGTATAGCGCTAGTGTCCCTAAGGACATGTCTAGGTTATATCCTAGATCGATTCCCGTTCTTTGACCATTCTCGATAGCACCCTCACCTACGATAAAACCTTCCTCGTTAATCTTCTTCACAACTAGATGTGCTAGTTCTCTAGCCTTAATGAGGTACTCTGGTCTCTTTAAGATCTTGTAGGATAGGGCAAGTGAGGCCGAGGTAGTGGCTGAGTAATTAATATTGGCAAAGCTCTCGCTCATTACCGATAGGAGCCAATCAGCAGCACGAGTTATCGCCTGTCTCCACAGCCCCTGAGAGTTTGTTGAAAGTTTATCCTTCAGGATAGGGTAAGCTGCTGAGAGGGAGAGCAGTTGGAATGTCGTTGTTCCTGTCCACTTTTCTGGAGTTTCATACCAAAACCCCTCTTCTCTCTGCTCTGAGATTAGCCAATTTCCAAGCCTTATAGCAGCCATGAGATACTTTTCCTCACCACTATGCTTATAGGCTACAGCTAGAGGATATACTGCTTCACCAGCTCGTGTATGTAGTGTGTTACAGGCAATACACCGTATAGCGCCGAAATTCTCATCTGATTCATCAACAATCTGTAGTTCACATAGTGCATTACATAGTTGGTATAGGATCTTAAGCTTATCTCGTAATGACATTAGATCACCTTTTCCGAGATGAAGTCTTGGTTGAACCCTTTATACTTTAGCCCTCTGAACTCAGTTTTCATTATTGGTTAGGAGTACTCGACTACGGGGTCTTTATTTTATATAGTGATAAGGCTCCAGACTCCTTTACAGTGTCTAGGACTACGCATGTGAGTGTTTTATCAACTCCTTTAATCATCCTTAATCGATCTACTACAAATCGTCCTAGTTCATCGACATCCTCTACTTTTACCTTTACTATGATATCCCAGTTACCCGTTACTATATGCGCTTCTTGGACTTCGGGGAGTGTAGCAATTTTTCTAACAAGCTCTCTCTGTGATATTCTACCTTCCTTTAGCTCATAGGAGAAGGATATAAGTATGAATGCAGTGACACCAAATCCTAGTTTTTTAGCATTGAGGACTGCTCTATAGCCCTTTATTATCCCTGACCTCTCTAGTCTCTTAATTCTATCATGGACAGTTGTCATCGGTAATCCTACTCTTTTAGCCAGTTCTTTGAGTGATAGCTTACAGTTCTCCTGGATAATACTCAGTATCCGTAGATCTTTCGAATCGATCATGTTCGTTCCGTATAATATTCTATTTACTAATTAAAAAACGTTATTTCTCGAAATACATTCGATATTCTCCGTATAAAATTCATATAGCTCTATGTAATCTAGTGTTGGGCAGGGGATATTGAAGAGTACCACAATAGAGAGTGTAGACCTAAGTTCATTGGAACTCTTACCCAAGAGCTACATAATAATAAGACATCCACGTGTACAAAAGATCTTAAAAATACAGGCTACAATATGTACAGCAGCGAGAGAGTACCTCAACTCTCTTGGATTTATAGAGCTCTTACCACCTATAATTGGCCCTACAACCGATCCTGGTATTAGAGGTGCAAGACAAGTAGCATTCGATTTCTATGGCTATGAGTACAAGGTCATGAGCAGTGCTATACTGTACAAACAGATGGCTGTAGCCTCTCTTAACAAAATATACTTCTTCTCTCCAAATGTCAGACTTGAACCATTAGACTCGGTTAAGACTGGTAGGCACCTAGTGGAATTCGTTCAGGTAGATATTGAACAGGCCTATATAAGCTACTTTGACGCTATGGAGCTGGCTGAAGGCCTATTAACACACGTAATTAAAAGAGTACTGGAGAGGCACTATGAAGACTTAAAGGATTTAGGTCGTGAAATTAAAGTACCCAGAAGACCATTCAAGAAGCTAACCCATAAGGAGGCGGTAGACATGCTCAGATCACAGGGTTTCGAGGCAAGATATGATACTGAGATTCCATGGGAAGGAGAAAAACTACTCTCGAAAATAATAAATGAACCCTTTTTCATCTATGACTACCCGCTAGGATCTAGAGGATTTTATGATCGAGAAGATCCAGAGAGACCAGGTATACTCAGGGATTTCGACCTGCTCTATCCAGAGGGATATGGAGAGGCCGCCTCGGGAGCTGAAAGAGAATACGAGTTCGAAAGAGTCATAGCTAGAATGAGGGCCAATGGAGAAGATCCAGCTAAATACGGATGGTATATTGAAATGTTAAAATATGGAATCCCACCAAGTGCAGGATTCGGTATAGGAGTTGAAAGATTAACGAGGTATATATGTGGGCTAAAGACTGTTTGGGAAGCAAGGCCATA
>CAZFTG010000065.1:0-5704 GCA_964522205.1 uncultured Thermoproteales archaeon | reverse complement strand
GTGAAGCATACGTACTCTTCCAGGCGATGCAATCAGGACACGGAGGAACATCTACAATGCACGCAGAGACACTAGATGGAATGCTCAATAGGCTGACATCACCACCTATGAACATACCACCTCACATGATACCTACACTCAACTTCATACTACATATCAGTAGGATAAGGATGGAGGGTGTTATTGTCAGAAGAGTCATAAGAGTATGGGAGGTAAGAGGTGTAGACGATTTCGCAGAGATAGCGGTATGGGATCCCACAACTGATACCTTCACACATAGATTGTGGGACTCGAGAATCCTCACCTTAATGGCGGAACAGATAGGTATAAGCTCAGAGGAAGCTCTAAAGGAGGTCATGAGGAGGAAGACACTACTCGACTACTTAACAGAGCACAACATAATCGACTATGATGAGATAGCCAAGTGGATCTACGCATACTATGCAGATCCCGAGGGAACGCTAGAGAAGGCTAGGATACTGAGAAAGATCGAGGTTAGAAAGGTAGAGGAGGTAACAAGAGCCAAACCTAAGGAGACTCAAGAGATAATATCCGAGGAGGTCATAGAGGAAAAAATAGAAGTACCTGAAGTTGAAAAAGTAGCGGAGGAGATAGAAGAAGAGGAAAAAGTAGAAGTTAAGAGACCACACACGCCCACTACCCCCACTCCTCCAACCACAGAGAAAACAGAAGTCATTAAAAAGAGCATCCAAGCAAGGCTAATAAGTAGTCTAAGGCGGATCAGATTAAGAGAGGATGTGAAGAAAAGATTAGAAAGTGCTATTGAGAAGAGAGAGCCAGAATAGGTGATAATTTGCTTTTGGAAAGATTAAATCCTAAATTTAAAGAGGATCTTTTCGCATCCTATGTAGGTATCCCTCCCTCAAAGTACTTTAAAATAAGCATAGGAGTATCCACTACCACAGCTGTAATAGTAACCGTGGTTCTCCTCCTCCCTTTTGTGATTACAACCATTCCACTACCCATACCCAGACTCCCACTTTTTCCCTACATATTGGCTATACCCCTCTCTAGCTTCTTCGGAATGCTTGTATTCATGGCATATCTACCAAAGGTAATACTACAGTTCAGGAGATCGGATATAGACGCGGAGATGCCCTTCTTTCTTATCTACCTCTCAACCTTATCGATAGTAATGCCTCCCCTCCAGGTATTCGAAAGAATAACCAGAGCACCGAAGTACGTTTTCAGAGAGACTAAGCGTGAGGGGAGGAGACTTCAAATAGAGACCAGAGTATACGGTAAGGATCCCATAATAGCTATAGAGGAGTTAGCTAAAACTAATCCCCACAAATACTTTAGAGCTGTTCTAGAGGGGTATGCTACAGCAGTCAGATCAGGGTCTAGCCCAGTAGAATACCTCATAAAACAGGCAGAGGTATACCTTAAGAAGGCAACTGGTGAGCTTAAGGCAAGAGCTGAGGCTCTCTCATCACTGATGGATGCATTAGTATCCGTCTTCGCTTTCGCCACTATAACATTATTTTCCCTATCTATAAGTAATGAAGCACTACCTACTCTAGCTGGACAGCTACTGATAATGAGAATACCCGAGCAGGTGACAATACTAGCCTATACCATGCCCCTTATGCTAGCCATAATGTTCCTCTTCCTGGCAAAGTCCTTGCAGCAGAGAAGGCTGATAGGGGAGTATAGGCAGTATACTATAATTGCTCCAACACTAGCTGTAGCCGCCATCCTCTCCTTCTACGCATTCATAACACCGACCGAAATCTATCTACCCCCTCAAGTGAGAAACTTTATGCTAAGTTTAATTGTCGGAAGAGAGTACCTTATAAAACCCTTCCTCCTATCCATTATCCTAATAATAGCAGGAGTAATATCAGCAGTAGTAGATCTCAAGTGGAGCAGGTATTACGCTAGTCTCAGGGAGGGGTTAAGACAGTTCGTCAAGGATCTAGCTGAGCTTAGGAGAACGGGTATAGCTCCAGAGGCATGTGTTGCGCACCTAACCAGGAGGAGCTATGGAACCTTTACTAAATTCGTCAGGCTCTTAGACGAATATATAAAAACCTTCGGAAGTCTGAGAGAATACCTAGATAAAGTAGTTAGGGAAGCTAGAGATTGGATAACTATAGCGCTATTATACACATTAATAGAATCGTTAGAAGTTGGAGGAGGGAAGCCTGAGGTCTTCGATAGGTATGCGGCCTATACGGATAGCTTGTTCATAATAGAGGCTGAAAAGAAAAGTAGGCTCAAGATCCTCAAGATGCTACCCTTCGTCACAGCTATTATACAGTTTTTCGCTATAATATCCGTACTCTATATCTTCGATTTCATGACAGTGGGACTGGGAAGGGGATCTATAGCCGAAAGACTGGGACCTATTGTATTCTCTGTCCTCATAGTCACTAACTTCATATACGGTATCATAGCTGGTCTCCTTAGTGAGGAGAGGTTAAGCGCTGGCTTTAAGTATGCGGCTATACTGACGGTAGTCTCAATGATTATGTTGGTAACTGGCGATATAATGGTTAAAGGACTAGTGAGTATGGTAGGAGGGGTGCCCAGTGTATGATGGCTAAGGCCGTAGTTGGTGGTATAACTCTAGGATTGATCGTATTAGTATTCGCATGGGCAAGCTATGTTACAGAGCTCCAGCTCCAATCAACCGAATTTACAAATGCTATCTACGCCTTTCAAATACTCGCAAACTTCGATGAGGGTGCCTTTAACGAGGGAGATGCTAACTATGTTATGATGACTATAGACAGGGGAAGAATCGAGATCTCCAGCAAGACATATAATGTTCAAATAACTGTGACTGATGCCACTGGAAATCCTATATATGACAAAAATATACCTATAACAACATTAATACCCAATTACAGGGGGGGCTGGCTCATCTCAGCAATGGATTCGTACTATAGAGGAAGCTCTGACCTCATATCCGAATCGACAATAGTTCTCACAGTATACACTAAACAGGAAGATGGTGCTAGAGTATTCTTAGCTCCAAGAATACGTATCGCAAACATGGGCACCTTTAAGAGTACTACCGAGACTGTGGGAGTGGTGAACATATACATTCCCTCTATAGTTGTGGGAGAGAGTATGGGCGGCAATCCCTATAAATTATACCTACAGACCAAGAAGGTAACTACAGATGTATATAAGATTACTACGGGAGGCAGTGCTACAATAACCGTGACGGTTAATGGAAGTACGTACTCCATAAGCATGAACTGTGACACATTAATCCTCACAATATTAACCTCTGAAATATACTTTGGTGTAAGAGGGGTGTAGTGCTTGGATATCTATGCTATAGTACTGTCTACAAACATAGCCATAGTAATAATGCTTCTAATATCAGTAATAGTCGTGGGTGTACTACTTACAGTAGAACAGGCTAAGAATGAGAAAATAGCTGAGCTGGTCCTTACGAGATTCGAGGATATAGTACTCCATGCAGCAGAAGAGGCACCTATAGATGTAATCGTAAAACTCGATGAGGTCTCATCCGAGCCTGTAGAAATAAAGGTTAACAAGACCACAGTAACTGTTAGAGTCTTCAGGAGAAACATAGTAGTCTCCAAATCCACTACCCTACCCACGAAGGTAGAGTTTAATTATACTGGTCTACTTCCAGCAAGTTGTATACTTCACTTTCGTAAGTCGGGTGGTAAAGTGATTATAAATGTAGAGAGGTGTTAATATGATCTATAGGCTGGTAGCTGAGATAGCCTGTACGTTAATGTTGATAATACTAATAGCAGCAATATACACTAGACAAGCATCGATAACATCACTCATGATAAGCTCATTAAGCGTGGACGTAGTCAGTTTTACATCGAGGACAAAACTATACAGCTCGATGTTCACAGTAAATAAGACCTGGGAGCTCATAGAGATTTATGAAGATGAGTTTAATCATACACTTGGTCTCTTCCTAGTACCAGCCTTCAATATAACATTTATACCCACAGCCACAGGTTCAAAAGTGATAGTGAGGACATGGAGCAAACACGTCATTCCCTTCCTAAACATAACTGTCTTGAGAATAATCACCAGCGGGCTTACGGATAAGGTCATAGATAGTACAGATATAGAGTACAAAGAGACTGAAACATCGGTGGGTGAAGCGGACTTCAGTATTAGCTACAATTCTAGTGACATATATGTGATATTCGTAGGTCTATACAGGTTCTATACTTATACCATAGTAGCTCCGGAGAACATCACTAGACAGTGGTATGTAGCAAGTAATACTAGTAAAACTGATTATATAGAAGTAGAGAGTGGGATTACTATTAACAGAACATACTTAATAATACCCCACTACAAAGAACCTGTAGAGGCTAACTGGACTCAGAGTGGTAACCGTGTGTATGTGGACGAAGAGCCAGGAACAGTAGCTTATATCCTAACGACAGATACGGGAGAGTACTTTTTAGTGAACAGACTCCCCATACCATATATAGCCCGTAAAGGTTCTGTAGAATTATTTAAATATTTAGTCTGTAATATTGATAATGTGAATTACATGTTAGCAGTAGAGGTGAGAAGAGTATGAAAGCACTAGAGTTAGCACTTATAGCGATACTCTTAGTGACACTCTATGCAACTCTCAGCACTAGGACTCTCAGTATGAAGTTAGCATTAGAAAATGATTACTGGAAACTAAAACATGAAGCTACTTCTCTAGCACGAGTACTAGCAGACTCGGAAGTCCTCTTCTATCTTCTCGAAGAGGTCCTAAAAGACGGTACAATTACAGCTCAGGAACGTGAATATATGAATAACCGTATAAGAACCATAGTTACAGCGCTTGCTCCACCCAATGTAGAGGTAAAGGTCATAGTCGTAGATAGTAACTATAATACCATAGTGAATGCATCTACTCCCTTGATTAATGAATGTCTCACAGCTGCTACTGGAAAAGCCATCTACACCCACTCGCTTATAGGAATATTCCTGATAATGGTGACCCTGGGGAGACCAGTATGAGGAGAATTTTAAGTAGAAAGGGACAGTTATCGATAATTACCATTACCACACTCGCAATACTAACTGTTAGTATGGTTGCTGTCATTGTCCTCTATCAGAGGGAAGTATATAGATCTGAAGGTGCTGAAGCTAAATCTATTGCTATCTCCGAAGTACTGGATAGTATTAGATCCGATCTCAAGAGATTACTAGCACTAGTAATGAGTAATGCCTCAAGAACTTACGCCTTTCACCCATACTACCATAATCTAACAGTATTTAGAGAAGATGCATTACCAAACGTATACTTATGGACGTCATTACTATCTACGAAGTATGATGCACTAGCACATATAGAATTTCCAGAACACAATAAAACACTGTTTGGAAGAAACTACACTATACAGGAAAACTACATATTCAAACTATATTGGTATAAACCAGTAACGGTGAGTATAGGCTATGTAAAAGCGACAGTATCCGTACCAAAAGCGGGGATATACAATAAGACTATAGATGCATATACTGGACTATCAATGAATATAGAACATGTTGAGAATGTAGGTAATGAAACCAAGATCAGGGTCAGGATATTAGTAGATGAGGGCTACCCCCTATCCGACTTTAGGGCAATTAATATGACTGTTCTATACCCTGATTTCAGCTACTACTGGAGGAAAGCCAATATCAAGGATTACAGATATTTGGGCATGGGTAGGTGGGAGATAAC
>CAZFTG010000064.1:0-6084 GCA_964522205.1 uncultured Thermoproteales archaeon | reverse complement strand
TATTATACATACTCCTTGAATTACCTTAACTCCTGCTGATTCTAGTCTCTTTATTACCTCTTTAGATTCTGATCCTGGCTGAAACCATGCATACTTTATGTCTACTTCTATGTACTCGTCTATGATACTCTCTACAACCTTCGACAGTACTACGAATACTGCTATGTAAGGTTTCTCTTGAAGTACTTTTACACTAGGATAGCATCTATCGCCTAGCGTAACAGTTTCATTTTTTATAGGCATTGATAGGCTTTTGTAGATTTCAATGTCCTTGGAAACATTTTTATATCCCAAATATGTCCTTAATCGACCCTATGAGGGTTGAGGGTATGAATCTTGGATGTGTCTCCATGTCGCTGAGGCTAGTCAGGAGGTGGATGACTGACTGGCGTAGGAGGCATGGGGACGAAACTCGGGTAATGAATACCTACGTAGGCCTATCAACACCTACGTAAGTAGGAACCCTAATATATTATCCGCTTTAGGGTTAATAGGATATACTTTAAATCCCCTACTCTTGATATACCTGTAGACTTTATGTCCATACTTTTCTGGATTCCTCGAAACCCCCTACTACAGTAAATACAAGCCTTTGTTGGAATATCTCACTTATCATACTAGTTAATTGGATTACTATTAGATAAAGCTAGATTTTTATGGCTTTCTCTACTACAGGTATTCCTTTTCTCATGAGTACTCATACTTATACATGGTTGTACCATCTACAATAAACAATGTAGTTCTAGTCTTTCCATCTTTTATCGTCTTGTACTTGATTATAGGCTTTTCCATAACCTCAGATATTTTAATTAGATCTTCTAGATCTGCCACTTTGATACTTAATATCCATTGAGAAGGCGGTTCCTCAGAAGCCTCCACCACTAGATCTTCTACTGAGGATAGGAGCTTCTCTGGACTTCTTTTCCTTCTGACTCCTATGAATCCCTTTCCCAAATTGAAAAGAGGGATTCCTAGTGTGGGAAGGAATATCGCTAGTAGTGCATAGGAAAGAGATCTGTAGTGTACTACATCCTCGTTCCTGACTATGTACTTATCAGTAAGCGATTTCTTAACCTCATGTTCTAGTCCAGATAGGGAGATTACATCACCCTTAGGACTTCTAAGAGTTACGTTTATGAATAGTGTAGGAGTGAATATCTCCTTTAACTCTCTACCATTTGGCTTAGAATATACTCTTATTCGAGGAACGACTTTAATGATGTAGGTAGAGGATGAGGTACCTGTTTCTTCCTCGATAGTTTCTATTAATCCCCAGTAGGCATTGGGATCTATATCGAAGACTGAAGAGAGTTCTACAGTATTCGAGTGGGATGTAAGCGATTTACTTTCTATGGTACCAATAAACTTGCTCCAGCCAGCGGGAGACTCTAAGTACGTAGAGGTAATGTAGTCGATACTGGTATTCGACTTGGCATTCACAAAGAATATATACTTAAACCCTATCCTTAAACATCTGGTTATCCTAAGGTATATTATTCCCTCTCCAGCTTTAAGCTCCGTAACGTTATAGATTAGATTAGGATTCAGAAATACTGTATAGTTGTATAGTGCTTTATGGTAATAATTGGCGAGAACTCTCTCATGTACCTCTTCTATAGGTACCGAGTGAGACTGATAGAAAATAGCTAGGGCTAATGAGGTACCTATAATACCTATAACTAGGATTACTAGTATTAACCTTCTAGGTGAACTCCTCATACTCTCTTCATTTTGTCTACTCATATTCACATACACCCTTGTTCAAATTTTTAGTTATAAAAGATTTAGTAAAAAGGTAGTCATGTAATACCTCATATCCTTTACCTTTACTATTCATGAGAATGACCTTAGGTTCCTGGTCTATAGTTCAACTTTATGATTATGAACATGTTCTTTATGAATATATCTGAGTCACTAGAGAACACTATGTTTATCAACATTAAGGCTTTCTTACCTGGATCTATACATATGTTCTTAAAATAGCCCTTTAAAGGTAGTTTAAGCTTACTTACATCTCCATTCCGGATATCTAAGCGAATGGGAAGGTGGTATAGGTAAGCTTTTATGGTGACCAGCTTACTACTACCATTTGTCATTAATACTCTCATAGTGGGTTCGTATAGTGTTATTGGAACTGTTCCGTTGTTCTCTATCAGTACAGCTATCCACATGTACCACCTCCCTGTTAGATTACTACAGTACACCTCAAGAGAGTCTGCTTCTGGTGAGAAGAGATGCTGAGGAGGGCGTGAATGCCTTAGCACCCTCCATTTGACTATTCTAGATCCCCATGTACCTATTTTAATATCCATTTTCACACTCACGCTTCCACTCCAGTATGCTCTGGCAACACCTAAAACCGTGAGAACTATTAGTAGTAATGTAGTGAATAGTGTTAGTCCTACTACCTTCCCTCTGTATTTATACACTCTCACCCACCCCCTCTACACCATAATTTATGGTTAACAGTTACTTCTATGACGACATTCTTCTCCATACAGCTCTTACAACAGCTTCTGAAGTGTACAGAGATGGCTAGTACTAACCTCTGTCCTGGATCTAGCTGTATGGGGGGCCTCCTTATACACTTGACCGAGGATAAGTTCTCGGATTCCAGATTCTTTGGAAGTTCGATATCCCTACTAAAAGGACCTAGAAAGATATACCTTACCATAAAGAACTCGCTCATATTCTGAGGATTTATGTTTATATCTGGTGCTTCTATCATAGCTGGTACAGAGCCCGTATTTTTAAGTAGAATTACTACTAGAAGTTTACAAGAAGGGTGAATGTTCTCCCATGAAATGTAGAGCACTGATTTATCCTGTGATAGTCGACTTTCCAGTCTAGAACAGGGGCAACACTTTACATAGCAGTAGCGAATTATCCTTACATCCTCATACCCCATTTTGGCTCTTCCAAGTATACGAACTCTATCAGTCCAGTGTGCATATGCTACTCCACATATCATTAGGATGAGTACAAGTAATACCATTATACTCCTAAAACCTCTCACCACTTATACCACCTCTTCTTAAACCTCCTCCTAAGCGATCTCTTCCTCAGAAGTACATAGAGGAAACTTACAGTTGGGATAGCTATGACACTTGATATTAAAGTATTGGATATTAGAAATCTCCAAATTGTGAGTATAGCACTCTTTAGGTAGAGGGATGCCCATCCTATCTTCGGTACTATGAAGATAAGTTTTCCCCTAATTTGTGAGGGATGTATGGGCTTAGGATCGGAGGCACCACAGGCATCTCCCTTGGTTACGAAGCGTCCATCCCTTATAGCGACTACTCTGTGTACTACCATCCCATCCTCAGTTACATACTGGATAATGTCTCCTATCCTTATCTCTTCAACTGGAGTTTTGAGGAGTATAGCAATATCCCCGACATCCATGGTCGGTCTCATACTTCCACTTATGACAATAGTAGGAAATACGTCAAACAATCCACTACTAAACCAGACCGCTAAGACTAGTACCAGAGCCATCAGAAGGGGTGTTATAGATCCCTTATCCTTAAGCTTTATCCTAGGCTTTATCCTTAATCCTACTCTCCTAAGGATCCATACAGGGGTTGTATAGTCTATCGCCATGAGGCTTATAGTCGGTGCCACTACACCAATAAGCGACTCTAATGCCCATGGTAGATCTGGAAGTATGGGAGAGTACCATTTGAATACTTCAAAAGGTGCTAGATAGGTTAGTGATGCTATTGGTCCGCTTAGAAGTGCTAGATAGGATGCTAGCATATTCTTAGCTAAGGCTGGTAGGAAATCCGATCCCAAGAAATCTACTAGCGTTAGTGGTTCAGTAGAGGAGATGAATAGGTAGATTAGGGCTGGTGTAGGACTATGGAGTAGGGACATTAATACTAGCGCTAACAGGGGTCTTCGTCTACCATACTCCATGAGAAGATATGCCCTTGATATCTCTGTACCTATAAGAGTGGACGAGATCATTATAGTATTCAGAAATACTGTGAGCGGTGTGAAGAGAACAGGACTTTTGCCAAATTTCGTAATCAGTCCAGCATCTACAAGTAGGGCTATGTGGAAAATGGATGCTAACAGAGCTATTGAGACTACATACTTATTAGTGAAAAAGGTCTTATCTGAACTCCTCCAGAACCATAATGTAATTACTGCTAAAAGGGACCAGAGTATTAGAGGGAGGAGATAGGCTTTAAGTCCTCCTGGTCTATAAAAGTAGAGTATAATCCTGACTAGTAAAAGTGTGAGCAGTATTATCTTACTTTTACTCATTTTCCCTCCTCTATTCATTTACTTACTCATTGCATGATTAAAAAATAAAAATTACTTATCAGATTTTATAACTTAAACTTCTATACTTCTAAACTTTTATTCCACTGTACTCCGTATATTGTAACTACGATTATATATGTGTGGCACTCCTCTGCCTCCTGCTTAAATTCAAAGTCTATCTCCATTTTATTTTTATTACACGGATCTAGTTGAAACGGCATATTATCTGTAATACTGAGGTTTATAACCTCTTTATCTCCTTCATCTATTTTCCCATTTTTATTGAGATCCTCCCACAGACTGCTTCCATCCCATAGGAGGTCACAGATGTACTCATCACCTTCCTTCTTCTCTCCTGTTATGTTAAATCCTGCTAAATCAATTGGTATAGTTCCAATATTATGTATTTTAAATATCACGTGGACTATGTACTGTGGGTAGGCATTGGTGATATTTATCACTAGAGTCTTATAGCCCTTCTTACCAGTATGATCATCCGTGACTAGATCTTCATACCAGGCTTCGCATTTTCCAACATCCTTGCCCTCATACTCTCCTTCAACGAGCTGACCCGTAGCATTTCTATAGTATTCTAGACATGCTGGAGGTTCCTCGTAATCGAAGGCTAGTGTTAAACTTCCCATATTTACTGTAGCTTCAATAGTTATACTATCCATCCAGTGGGAGTAGGCTACTCCCACTATTGATAATATCACTACGAGCATTAATGGTGTAATACCCAATAGTTTACTTCGAGATACCATATGCTATCACCTCATTCTCCTGATTCTCCTCCTACTTCTCCAGCTTTGTTCCACTGTATGAAGTCTATTGTAAGTGCTAGTTTGTAGGTATGACACTCTTCAGCTGTCTGCTTTATATCTAAATCTACAGAGACAGGATACTTTGTACATGGCTCCAACTGAACATCCTCTGGTACATATGCTTCAATACGGAAGTTTAGTATAGGATATTCTTTACCCCTTTCATCGTAGACGTATCCTTTAAATATGTAGGCTCCTAGACAAGCGTCATAGTAAGACTCCTCGAGGAAGTAATCAAGAACTTCACCATCCTTTACATCTTCTCCTGAAAATGTTATACCCATTAGTTTTGCTGGTATAGTACCCGCATTCTTAATCGTGAAGTTTATATGTAGATCCCACTGTGGGTAGGCATTGTCTATTGTTATAATCATTTTCTTCCAAACTTTCTCAGGTGGTACATGATGTTTACTAGTCTCGGGGTCGCATAGCATAAAAGTAGCATTACATACCCAGGGTTTAGGTGGAGAAAATTCTTCTTCAGGCACTCCATTGGTAGTCTCTTCCATTATAACAGAGCCATCTAGTATTCCTACTATGAACTCTCCCATCTTAACAGTGGTATTTATGACTACGGTGTCTGTCCAGTGGGCATATGCCACACCTAGTATCAGTAGCATTATGGTCAGTAGTCCGAATACATTTAATAGTCCTCTACTTTTCATGTGCTTTTTCACCTCTTTACTCGTGGGCTATCATAGCATAGAGCTTAGCCCTATGCTTTAACGGGGGCTCCCTTTTAGTCCCCCGGAAACCCTTATTAAAGGTTTCAAGAAAAATAGGAATTAAGATATTTAAAGTATATGAAAATATCATTCTATTCTTAACTATATTCTTTATATAATACTTTTGAATATTTACGTATTCTATGTATCTAAGATCTATAGTATCCTCATGTTAAAGTAATATTAATAATTTTACCTAAAATAATTCTATATAATTGATAATATAGATATAAAGATAATATCCTTAATAATAATACAGA
>CAZFTG010000063.1:0-6216 GCA_964522205.1 uncultured Thermoproteales archaeon | reverse complement strand
CCCCATGGATAGTTCCATGATTATCGTTCCCAGAGAGATCGTGGGCAATATTTCCACTACCTTCATCAAGGTTTAGATATAAGACTAGGTCAGCATCATCCTCTATTCTAAGCCCGTATCCCTTACTCCCAGTACTACCTGTTGGAGGATAGCAATCTATCGTATAGTAGATTCCATTCAAATCTTCAAATCTACAATCGAGTACTACGAGAGAGTGAGATGTACTGTAGGTATCGTACATAGGAGTAGTGATACTAACATCAGTCTTAAGGTAGTAAAATTTCTCATAACATGGTTTCTACGATAATACATCATACATATATATCATTTATTCATAAATAAAAATTGCTACACTTTACGAAGATTGTAATCTAGCCCAGTTACACTTGGTACTTATAATCTTTAAGCATAAAGAGATCTTATTCAGTGTTAAAAAATACTGACTATTCATGTACGCTTGCAAGTTAATCTATTTACGTATTTTCTTGACGATTATGAGTGCGATAATTGCTACTATGACTATGGCCAGTAACAGTACGTACTCCCATGGAAAGCCTGCTCTTAGAGATTTCAGTGCTATGTTGTAGTTCTTCTCAATACCTTGTACTGAGGGTATTATCATTGCAAAGGCTTCAAACCCTGCTGTATAAGGAAATTCCCAGATCTTACGGAAGACCGAAGTCCTCAGATTTCCATACTTCACTATTTCTATGAGTACAGTCTTATCGGTACTTATTCTATGTAGTCCTCGGGGTACTAACATATAGCTATCCCTCTTTAGACCGAGTGGAACACCATCTATAGTCACAGTAGTATCCTCGTATGCGGAGAAAATGTAGGTCTCGCCTTCGGGGATGTAGATATATGCTTCCTCTCCTCCTCTTAGTCCTAGGAAGACTACCTTCTTACTTAAAGCAAAGCCCACGTACATGAAGAGTACTGGTTTACTGCTTTCAACACCTATACAGTAGGACTCCAGTTTAAGTTTGTTTAGCCTTCCTGCTTTAAACTCCTTCTCTAAGATAGTGTTCTTGTACTTGAGGTCTACTACAGTTAGTTTGAAGTTCTCAGTACCAGTTACTATGAAGGCCATTTCTTCAAGTGAAGGCAGCCATTCTTCGGGCACTACTCCAATACCATAAAACCTCGTTCCTATGAATCCTCCAGTAGCTGAGGGATAGATGAGAGTGTCAGGTTCACGATTCTCATCAATTACTTGAACCATTATGTTACCTGATGAGACTACTCTATAGATCTCATAGCTTTTAAGAAATACGGACTTGAAATCATTAGCTTTCACCTCGAACTCCTTAACAATTCTATTCTGACTATCGTAGACGGTGACCTTCGAGTCTTCTAGTGCATAGACGTCGACTCTACCCGTAGGTAATCCCGTAGTAGCTAGGAATATGAACTCCTTTCCTATGTAACCGCCATTGATACTAGTTGTAAACATTGATATAGTCTTCCTACCCGGCCAAAGCTTATGCGTCTTATTACTCGGCCATGTGTCTATAGCTGCACCACCCATTAACAGTACTGTTGCTGGTCTGTTCGTGATAACTTTGAAGCAGGTAGCATTGGGTAGCTTTGTAATCCTATACTCCATTTTATCTATGGTGTACTTATCTATAATCTCTTTTTCAGGTAGTTTTAGTACTTCTACACTAGTGTTCTCGTGGTTACCTATAACCACTAGTAGGGCATAGTCTCTAATAGTAGTATTCTCTATTATCCATTTTGGATTTACAAATATATTACCTATATTATAATAATGATATATGTTTCGTGGTACGTATCCATAGTACACGTATTCTTCTTCAGGCGTTGAAAAGGTTCCTATGGTATAGAATAACAGAGTTATTAAGAATATGAGACATGCTAAGGCTTTAAGTTTCATGTATATTATAGTCCCTTTGTCCATTTAATTTTTGCGATGAGTGCAATTCAAACTACTACATAAAAATGGTAAGACTTCATACATACCTTAGCACAGCTGGTGTGAGCCCTAGGTACTCGGCTACTGTCGTTAGTCTAATACCCTTCTCCCTCGCCCTTTCCCATACCAATTCAGTCCTCTCTTTAAACCTAGGCTCTCTGGGTAGGTGGTGATCATAGAATATCAACTCTGCACCCGAGTCCTCCACTATACGTACAGCATTATCTATAGCTCTATTGAGGTTTATTTTATTGAGAGTATAACCTAGCATGTAGGTCATGGGTCCGTCGAGGATTATAATGCTAGGTCTCTCACTCACTATCCAATCTGCATAGTCCTCTATGATTGGACCATTTAGATCAGAGCTATAGAGAAGTTTCCAGCTTCCATACTCGATAGTTAAACCCAGAACCCACCCTACTCTAGAGAACTCTATGCCATGGAATAATGGTCTAGTGAATCTTAGCTTAAGGCCATCGAAATTAAAATTCCTACCATCAGCAAATCTTACTTCTGTGTCATTTAGTTTTAACTCCGGTATTCTTCTGTAGCTATTCCACTTCCTAACCCTATTTTTAAACCATTTCATGCCCTTCTCTAACAACTCTCTTCTCCTAGGATTGTAATCTCCAAAGTCCTTAGTAGAGGCCTTGGGTATCTCTGAAAGAGGATCCTTAGGCTTTACCTCTACTGGCTCTTCGAGTACGCTTTCGAGATCAATACCTTCCATAGCATAGAGGTGTTTAAAGAACGATAGTGCTCTATTTCTCTGAGAGTCGTTTATGTATAAGTTGGGATTTTTAGCGAGAACTATCTTCCCCCTATATACCCTCTCTTCAAAGTCTATGAAATGGTCATAGTGGTAATGTGTTATGACTACTACATCTGCTATAGTGGCAGCATCTAGTATGGCCTCATACCCCTCTACACACCACTCGTATTTTACAGTAGAAGGAGCGGGGAAAGTTCTATGCATAATAGCTACTCCTGGATCTATTAGAATAGTTACTGAATCCGTCTTAACCAGAATGCATGAGGATTTAGCTCCTAGTGAATCGAACCATATAGGCTTATATTCTATACCCACTCTCCCATCTAGTTACTACTAGAGCTCCTAGTACTAATTTCTTATCCCTCGTGTGGATTTAAGCGAAGTTTAGAATTGGATTAAGTGAGCACACCGGTTAAGTGATCTTCAGTGGGGATAACTCAATAAGTATCATATTGGGAAGCTAGTGATATCAAACGAGGTAATACTTACTTTAGAACCCATACTCTCCCTATACGCTTAAACCTCTCATAGACTAGTTCTCTCGCTTTTTCTAGAACCCCCTCCCTATCGTAGATTACTATTCCATCTGCTACAGCATCTAATAGAACCCCCCATCCCCCTTCAATACCTTTAAGAAGCTCCTCTGGTGTCAACCAAATGTCCTCTATAGCCTCTGCCCCCTCTTTATACTTTAGATTCTCCATCCTTCTCCTGTAGATATTCTCAGGAAGGTTTAGAGCTACGACTAGGATGTCTATATCGCTCTCTGGAAATGGTTTTTCAAGACCTCTGGCAACTGAGCCGAAGAGGAGAATGCCGATGACATCTGCTCTTCTCAGAACTTTCCTTACGAATCTACTCAGGTGTTCTTGATATTCACGTCTCCTAAGCTTGGGAAGAGTCAGCAATCCACCTCACCAAGGAGAGTCTTAACGATCTCATAAACTCTCTCAGCGTTCTTTAGTAAAGCTCTAGCTATATCCTCTGAATATATCTCCGAGGGTTTGATTATTCTGTCAACAGTTTCCCAACCATATCTAGGTGTTGTTCCCTGATCTTCTAGGACTATGGCATACGTTATTGCCTCGTTCACTTTTCTCATCAGATCCTCCCTCAGATCTACAAGCCCCCCAGCGATGAGCCCCTTCAAAACTAATGTTGGCCTGTGGGTTTTCCCAGGTTCGAAACCTAGAGCAACTATTAGAGCTTTAATAGCCTTCTGAGCCGAGAGCTCCGCTCGAAAGACCGTACTGGCATATCTTTCATTATTAAGACTCTCAAAAGCCTCTTCTAGATCTTCTTGAGCCATAGAGAGCCAGTCGAATGCTTTTCTATGTTTAGGCACTGAATTCACCTGCACTACTAATATTTATTCCTTATACTTTTAATTATCGCCCTCTAATTAAATGAGAAGAGAGAATTTAATCTGAGATGTTGATGAAAAAGAGCTGCTCTTTTGAGGCTTGTTTCCTCTACACTTTACCCAGTACTTCTGTTCCCTTCAGTGCCTAACAAAAACTTTCATTCACACCTGCGAGCTTACATACCCCTCTAGTAGCTCTGAGAGTGAAGTTGAGTCAAATAATTAATACATGTTATTCAGTACTCTTTGCTCTCTTCATGATCTCTATAAATACATCACTATAGATCTTCCACCTGAGGACCCCATATTCCTCTGTAGTCCATTCGAAACCGTCCTCGTGTAGCTTACATGGAAACTCATCGCAGAGTAGGCAATTTCTCGCATTCTTACTTTGGATACATTTAATGAACTCACAATTTTCAGCATGGGCATCACATCCTGGACAGAGCTTATTTCTATATGCTGGACAGTACTCACAGAGAATACCACAATATGATACTAGTAGTCCATTTACTTGTGGCATATGGTAAGTACGGGTCTCAATGATATAAACTTAGTCAGAATATCGATCTCGGTCCTTTAACATGTCCCTATAATTATTTGTATTTTTGAATATAGTAAGAGTTAATTAGACTGGAACCTAGAGTATTCTAAATAACTCTCTCCTCAAATGAAGCTCAAGTTCATCAGCTATATCTCTAAATTCCTCTATAAAATTCACTCTCTCCTGCTCCTCTCCTATACGCCAACTACTAGGACTGGGGGGTATATAATTTCTATCGATTCTATAGAGCTCAGGCATCGATTTTTCCTGTTCTTTTATAATACCATAGCCGAAGGTATATGCTGCTTCCTCTAGAGACCACAGGTATAGACTATACTCTTCATTCCTTATACTCCATGACCTCCTGTAGTGACCTGCTATGGCATAGTCTCTCACCTCTTCCTCCTCACCTTCGACTATAGGTTTAAGACTGACGCCCTCCGATCTAGGGATGGGCTTTTGTTCATAACCCTCATAGTATCTAGAGATGTCGAGGAAGTCCAGTATCGTAGGGAAGATGTCTGTCGTCTGTACA
This sequence comes from uncultured Thermoproteales archaeon, assembly GCA_964522205.1. Taxonomy (GTDB): domain Archaea; phylum Thermoproteota; class Thermoprotei; order Thermofilales; family B20-G17; genus B20-G17. The sequence goes on along the minus strand of CAZFTG010000063.1, from coordinate 1,063 downwards.
AAAGTCTTCACCTTCTTGCCTCTTCCTAGACCCTCGGGATGTCGGATTACCAGGACTATCCTAGCCAGTTCTTCATAGGGCCAAGGTCTCACTTTTCTCACTATACCATGTTCTCCTAGAGGCTCTCCATGGTCACTGAGTAGCACTATAAGAGAGTTCTCCCAGATACCCAGCTCCTTAATCTTTTCAAAGAGCACTCCCACCCATTTATCTACTAGAGTTACTTCACCAGCATATTGAGCCCTTATATGTCTAATTTCTTCCTCAGTAAAGTTTTCGATGAAACCTCCTCTCTTACCATGTATTGAAGGGTTGATTATCGGTAGTCCATCGTAATCTTTAGGAGCATAGAGCTCATAGTACCCTTCAGGGGGATCCCATGGTTCATGAGGATCGAAACAATCAAGCCATAGGAAAAGTCTATCCTTCTTACCTTCTTGCAATATCTTTTCTTCAAGCCACTTAATACCAGCTTTAATAACTCTGGCTATGAAATGATCTTCTTCACTCTTCCAATAATATCTATTCCTCAAGTAGTAGATGAAGTCTCTCTTATCTTTCTCGGTCAAGTAGTTCTTCGGACTCCACTTTGATAGATCTACTTTTACACTAGGAGCGGGAGCATAGGGATCTGAGAGCTGTCCTCTAATGAACATAGTGTAATCGAAACCTCTTTCGTGACCCATACGAGGCCAGTGGATAGGGGCAGTATCGGATATCAGAGCAGTATCGTAGTGATTACCCCATAGAATCTCAGCTAGTGTCACATCATCTGGTTCTAGAGGTTGCCAACCTCTTCTCATTAGGGTATATCTACCTGTGAATAGTGCAGTCCTCACAGGGATTGTGGGCATTCCCTCAGCATACGCTCTCTCGAAGATAGTGGATTCTCCTGCAAACCTATCGAGATTTGGAGTCCTTATCCACTCATTACCGTAGAAACCTAAGTGATCGGGTCTTAAACTGTCCAACATTATAACGATGACATTCATGAGAATACCCCTGTTAGGATTAGATATCTACATATATATGTTCACCCAAGCTAAGAATAAGGTTGAGAAAC
>CAZFTG010000062.1:0-6405 GCA_964522205.1 uncultured Thermoproteales archaeon | reverse complement strand
ATAGATGCTAATTGAAATCTAGATTTAACCTACATACTACTATACCATAACTAGAGGAGTGCTAAGAGCAGTACACTACTTTTATATTCCACTCTGTCCTTGTTTTACGGGGAATATCTTGGGTAGGAAACTTAAAGATGAGTTCATTAAACTCTTAGAGGAGGATATTGAATAGATATATTGTTATGAGCTTCCTCGGGATAGCGAAATTCTCGAAAGGGATAGCTGAAGGAAAGGGATACTTTCCTTCAGCCTCAAAGTGTAGGCTTCTGTATTTCAATTTCCACTCTAAAGCTTCTGAGTTAAAAAAAAATATGGGGAGAGGACAAAAATAAAAGCATAACGTAAAAGGGAAAATGTACTGCAGGGGTTGGGTGAGAGGTTTAGAGTGTGGTATTAAGATAGCTATATAGAATGAGAGATCTTGGATGAGGAGAAAGTTCCCTCAGGAGATAACCCATCCACTTAAGTGAGTGAAGGACTGTCAGAAACCTCAGACTGCTGAGAAATGATAGCTATGAGAATGAAGCTCTCTGTGATAGATGACGGAGAGGGAGACCTCTACCTCTTAAAAAGAAGGAAGATAGAGGTAGGGGAGTCTTTAAGTATAGATTGCTAGAATATCAGAGAGGACGGCTTGTCCTGTCTCTCTACCACCAGCACCAGGTCCATAAATTGCGATTTCTCCGAGGTCTTTATACTTCAAAATGAGACAGTTTTTAGCTCCCATTACGTGTGCGAGAATATGTGACATATCCACCTCCTCTACTCTCACACTAGCCTCTATACTATTCTGCTTCCTCACTACTCTTATCAAATGCTTGATCCTTCTCCCCTTACTGAGCGCTTCTTTTAGTCTTCTCGACGTCAGATGCTCTATCCCCTCTCTTTCTACACTCTGTACCTTAATGTCTCCTCCCATTATCACATTAGCTATAATAGTAGCCTTAGCAACAGCATCCCAACCCTCTATGTCCATACTCGGATCAGTTTCAGCATAGCCTAGTCTCTGAGCCTCATGAAGTGCCTTCTCAAAGCTAAGTCCCTGCTCCATTAGTGTCAGGATGAAGTTGTTAGTACCATTAACTATCCCGTACACCTCTTCTAAGTAATCTCCTTTAATTATTTCAGTTGTGAGAGTTATTACTGGGGTCCCACTCATAACAGTACCCTCAAATCTAAACTTAACGTTCTTTTTAGCAGCTAGGGACTTTAGCTCTCTATAGGCTAGTGCAATAGGTCCCTTATTAGTGGTAACCACATGTTTTCCCCTAAGTAGTCCCTCTCGGATATGAGTGAGTCCAGGCTCCCCTGTCCTAAGATTCGTGGGAGTTAATTCGATCAATACATCGTATTCCTTCTCCCTGATAAGTTCCAGAGAAGAAAGCCCTTTCTCGACCTTTGGAAGGGTCTCTAGAGAGAGACCTTTATACGCGAGCTTTAGGGCAGTCTTAACATCTATACCCTTTTCAGAGTACACTGAACCATGTCTTAGTGTACTGATACCCACTATATTCATATCTATATTATACCTATTCTTTAGGATTGGTGCTCTCTCTATGAGTATCTCCGCAAATCCTCTACCTACAGTACCAAATCCTACGAGTAGTAGCCTACACTTAATGAGCCATCCCCTACTTTGTAGTTCATCTTATACAATAACTTTAACTCTGATGGAGGAATATGGCACCGGTTAATATGCTCTTGCAAAGTAGGCTATGTACTTAGCTGGTCTTCCACAGTAGAAGCACTTTCCGGATACTGGTCTCTGTTTAAAAGGTATAACTCTGACTGTAGCTCCTGTCTCTGCCTTTATACTCTCTTCACACTCGAGTTCACCACACCACTTAACCACTATAAATCCTCCTTTTTCTTCAAGAGTTTTCTTGAACTCCTCCAGAGAGTCCACTTCAGTAGTAAGTTCATTCAACATCTTCTTTGCTCTCTCGTAAAGGGTTTTATGAATATCTTCAAAGAGATGGACTACTGTTGTAATCAACTTTTCTCTCTCTACATATATCCTCTTAAGTAGGTCTCTCCTGAATATAGTTACCTTATTTTCTCTAACTTCCCTTAGTCCTATTTCCAGTCTTAAAGGTATGCCCTTAAGCTCCCATTCATTGAATTTCCAACCAGGAGTCCTCTCTTCTCTATCATCTAAAAGTACTTCTATTTTCTCTTCCTCGAGTTCTCTCTTCACATCTATAGAGTATTCCATTACAGTGTGCTTATCTTCTTCTTTATAGTATATAGGAATTATAACTACTTGAATAGGCGCTATCTTCGGGGGTAGTACTAGTCCTCTATCATCACCGTGTACCATTACTATAGCACCTATGAGTCTAGTAGATACTCCCCAAGACGTCTGCCAGACATAGTGGTGCTCTCCATCCCTTCCCATGAACTTTATATCGAAGGCTTTTGCAAAGTTCTGTCCCAGATGGTGACTGGTACCCATCTGTAGTGCTCTACCATCCGGCATAATAGTCTCTAGTGTTGTAGTGTAGAGCGCCCCTGCAAACTTCTCTCCTTCACTCTTCTTACCCACTATAACAGGAATAGCTAAATAATTCTCTATTAGATCCCTATATACTTCTAGCATAGTCATTACCTCTTCTTCTGCTTCTTCATATGTCTCATGACATGTGTGACCTTCTTGCCAGAGGAACTCTGTATTCCTTATGAAAGGTTTTGTCGACTTTATCTCCCATCTCACTATATTACACCACTGATTGATCTTCAGTGGGAGATCTCTCCAGCTCTTAATCCATTTACTGAACATATAGTACATTATGGTCTCGGAAGTAGGTCTGATCGCAAGCTTTTCACTTAGACTCTTATCCCCTCCCATAGTAACCCATGCCACCTCAGGTTCGAATCCCTCAAAATGTTCCACCTCTCTCTTCAGGAGAGCTTCCGGTATTAGGAGTGGGAAGTACACGTTCTTATGACCTAGCTCTTTGATTCTCTTATCCAGTATTCGCTGAATTTTCTCCCATATAGTATAACCATACTCTCTGAACACTATACAACCATGCACGGGTGCGTAGTCCGCTAACCCCGATTTTAAGACCACTTGTGAATACCACTCTGCGAAATTTTCACTCTTCTTTACTGTAATACCTAGTTCGCTCATAGTCCATCGACTCTAAATCTGTAGTTAAGGTTCAAATATTTAAAGTATTAATCGACTATTGAAGAGCTAGCATTCTTAATCAGTAATACATCGATCATTTAAACTGTTCTTCAGCTCTAGACCAATCTTAGAGAACTATTTTCACGCAGACATACTGTTCACACAACTTGTGAGCTCTCTTTAACTTAAGGACTATATTATCTCATGAAAACCTCATATAGGATATAGTGACTTGTTCACTGTTAAATAATAGATATATAAGTTGCAAATCATTTAAGAAAAAGTTTTATATAGTCCTAGCATCAGTGATTACATAATGAAGTGGAGAAGTGCTCTATATTGTGGTCGCTTTCAACCTCCACATCAAGGACATTTGAGCAGTGTGAAATTGGGGCTTAAATTAGCTGATAGGGTTTATATAGGTATAAGGGATACGAGACTTACCTTAAAGGATCCCCTCACAAGCGAAGAACGTATAGAGGTCTGGAAAAGACTACTGAACTATGAGGGAATACTCAAAAGAATCACTTTAAGGATAATACCTGACTTCGGAAAGGAGACCCCCCTACCCAAGGAGGATAAAGTAGTCCTAAAAGGTCATCCACTACTGGACTGGGCTAGAAGGGTTGAGGGAATATTCAATACGAGTCCTGAAGATACTATCTTCATAGGGAATAAACCATCTATGGTGCTAGCATTTAATTTACTAGGCTATATTGTAATACCGGGACATAGGAATGTCCACAGGCTAGTAGAGATCTCAGCTTCAAAGCTTAGGGAGCTTATACTCAACAAGGATGAATCCTGGTGCGAACTATTACCAGTACCTGTAGTAGAGTTCCTTAAAGAGATAGATATATACTCTAGACTCAAGTCCCTTGTAGGTACGAGTGAGATCTCTACGGGATAGTGTTTAAATTCAAGAGCCTTACATATTTTTACGTATGAGGCAGAAGAAGGTAGATTATGTGAATATACCGATTCCTAGACCTCTCTATGAAAGGTTAGCTAAAGCTCTTGAAGGCTCAGGGTATAGAAGCCCTACTGAATACATAATATTTCTTGTGAGAAAGAACCTTCCAGACTTAGAGTCAGAGGATGTTAAGCGTAGGTTAAGAGCTCTGGGGTATCTCTGATCATTAACAGAAAAAATGTTGAGGTCACAGATACCCTAGAGCCCTCAGTCTCCTCTTTATCTCCTCCTCTTCCTCTGGAGTGTATGCGGTCTCTGTAGTCTCCTCCTCTACAACCTCCCTTAGGACGAAATCCACAAACTCCTCCACACTCTTAAACTCACCACTTTCCTCAACAAATTTCTTTAGCTTCTCGTATAGATCCTTGGATATCTCAATGCTTACTTTTCCACTCATATTTCCTACCTATTCTCCTACCTCGTAGGCAATTAAAAGGTTTCCTAATCAGCAAGCTAAGGTATTTCAGTTAGCCGATTGTTTAATGGGAAGAACAGAATATAAGATGTTATATATACGCGGTCTTTATACAAATGGGCACTAGTATGCGTAGTCCTAGGGTATTGATATTGGGTATAGATAGTGCTGAACCACTTCAAGTAGAAGAGTGGATCGAGGAACTACCTAATCTAAAACAGTTGTATGAGACCTTCTATACTAGAGTAGAGAGTACAGTACCCCCCATAACAATACCAGCATGGCTTACCACCTTTAGTGGTCTTAACCCGGGATACCTTGGTCTATACGATCTCAAGTATAGAGAACCTCGTACATATACTAATTATAGATTATACAATTATAGACTAGTTAAAGACATAGACTTCATATGGAACAGACTAGATCGCTTAGGCTTGAGATCTATACTATGCTTTGTTCCCGGAACCTATCCCCCTCCTAGGATAAATGGATATGTGGTCTCAGGCTTCTTTACACCGAATACTAAATCGAACTTCACACATCCCTCCAGGTTAAGGGAGGAGGTATTTCAAGTAGTAGGTGGTGAGGATAAGTATATTATCGACATATACGAGTTTAGAAGTATTGAGCCTAAGAAGCTACTAAGATTACTACTGGATAAATTAGACCACGACTTCAAGGTGATCAAATATCTAGTGAAGAGCGGGAACTGGAATCTAGCCATAGCTATTTTGATGAGTATTGACCGTGCACAGCACACTCTATGGAGGTTCTTCGATAGGGGTCATCCTCGCTATACAGAGGATCCAGAGCTTAAAGAGGGGCTTTTAGATATCTATAGAAAGATAGATCAGGAACTTGGAGACCTACTAGCAGTCCTAAGAGATGATGATGTAGTAATAGTGATGAGTGATCATGGAGCTAAGAGAATGTACTATAGAGTGAATGTAAATGAACTACTTAGAGAAGAGGGATTTCTAAGGGTGAAGGAAGAGCCTAGTAGACCTATAAGTCTGAGAGATATGGATATGAAGGGACTGATAGACTGGGAAAGAACTACAGCATGGGCATGGGGTGCATATATAGCTCAAGTATGGATTAACCTTAAAGATAGAGAGAAGAAGGGTATAGTCTCCAGAGAGGAGTACGAGGATACATGCAGAGAGGTAGCAGAAGTTCTAAGTAGGGTAAAAGATCCCGATGGAAGGAAATTGGATAACCGAGTATTCTTCAAGTGGGATGTCTATAGAGGAGATAGAGTAGAGTATATGCCAGATATAACAGTATACTTCGACAACTTACACTATGGTGCTAATGCGGCTCTAGGCTTACCCGACTTGTATAGCCTAGCTACCTTCAAGGGTCCTGATGATAGTAACCATGGAGAATACGCTATATTCATGTGCAATAATAAGCCTGAGAGACCTCCTAAAGAACTAGAGGACATAGCCGATCTTATATTAAACGTACTAAACGTGTAGCATTTTTAGAACCTAGTTCTCTATGACCCCCTCTATTAGGAAGCAATATGTAGGTGAAGGATATCAGTACTACCTAAGTTTACCCTCTCCGTGGATATACTCCATACTTCCTAATAAGCAATAGGAGGTACTGATAGTCACTTAGAGACACTGAAGGGGGCACGGAATGGTCTGAACCTGCTATATAACCTCCTCCCTCAGCTGCTATGAATACCTTTGACATGAACTCCTCTTTTATATGCTCTCTTCCAGCTGAGAGTTTTCTCACATCTAGATTACCTATGAAGGCTAATCTATCCCCATACTTCTTCTTAAGCTCTCTCACATCCATTCCAGCTTTAGCCTCAAGAGGTTGGAGCGCTGTAAAGCCTACCTCTATGAACTTCGGTACTAGTACATT
>CAZFTG010000061.1:0-6610 GCA_964522205.1 uncultured Thermoproteales archaeon | reverse complement strand
CCTCTCTTCATCATTCAGTGTGCCATCAGTTCATCATTCAGTTAATTTCTAAACCTGTGAAATATTAAACTTTCATATTCTAGAACTGTTTGCTTATTTGAATATACAGGAGTAAGTAGTACTTTAAATCATAGGTTTCCATCCTGTTCTCTCATACTCTCTTATAGTGTTCTCATAGACTTCAAGTGTCTTTTCGGCTATTTTAGACCATGTATGCTTCTCTAGGACATCTCTATATCCCCTTTCTCCTAGTCTTCTTGCTTCTTCCCTATTATTGAGGAAGTAGTCGATGGCATTGGCAAGTGAAACAGGGTCTCCTGGAGGAACTTTTATACCATTTACACCACTCTGCACTATTTCAGAAAAACCACCTACATCCGATACTATCACGGGAAGTTTTGCTGACATAGCCTCCAGTACTACTATACCAAAGGGTTCGTAGAGGCTTGGAAATACTGCTATATCACTTATTCTATATATTTCACTGAGCTCATTATCATCTACAAAACCTGGGAAGTATACTTTGTTATATATTCCATATTGTCTACTCATATTTATTAGGTAAGACCTCATAGGACCTTCACCTACTATCAGAAACTTCACATCCCATCTTCTGGAGAGTAGGATTCTAGCAGCGTTTAAGAGTACATGGACTCCCTTTTCATATGCCATTCTACCTACAAAGAGTACTATCTTCTCCCAATCTAGTGCATACCTTCTCCTAACTCTCCAGTAGTCTAAAGGTTTACTTAGATCTATGGGGTGTACACCATTAGGGATCACGTATATCTTGTCCGCTGGGAGTGAAAGAGTTGTCAATAGTTCGTTTCTCATATACCAGCTACACACTATAACCTTCCAGGATTCATATGCCAGATACCACTCTAGTTCATGAATATGCCTCTGGAAATCTGTATGAATACCCCTTCTCCTACCATATTCTGTCGAGTGAAAGGTTGTTATGAGGGGCTTTCTAAGCATATGCTTTAACTCTATAGCTAGAGGAGCTACAAGCCAGTCATGAGCATGTATTATATCATAGTCTCTTAAGTCTATTCTTTTCTCCACTAGTTTTCTAAACATATGTAGATTGAATTGATAGACATAGGAGATGAACTCGGGATTTGGAAAAGCTATTTCCTCATTCTCCCTGATTATCATTAATTTTCCTCTCTTAACTTCTTCCTCAACACCTGGAAAACCTAAAGTCAGGATTGTTATCTCTACACCCTTTTTCTCTAATTCCATAGAAAGATGGTATACATGTCTTGAGAGTCCTCCGACTATTCTGGGAGGGTACTCCCATGACACCATCAGTACTTTCGTCTCTTCCACCTCCATAGAGTCCTTCTGTAGATCTTCAGTACATCTTTAGCATTCTTTACTAGGTTAATCCGTGTTCTCTTAGACAGCGCTTCACGCATATTCATCAAATTACTGTAGGTAGTATCGTTATCTGTAAGGAGGTATAGTGCATGGGAAAAACATAGTTTTTCTATACCATTAATAGACATACTTATCAAGTTCACTAAATCGCCACGCATTCTCTCTACACTATAGACTGAGATCACTAGAGGTTTGTTAAAAGCTAAACTGGTTAGTACTCCAGAGATAGCTGAGATCCATTCATGACAGTGGATTATATCTATAGCTCCCCTATAGTGGTTTACGACTTCTGAGATCTTTCTCACTAAATCCATACTCAAAGACCATGATAATGTTACTATGTGAAGGTCTGTCTTCAAGCTCTTCGTTACAGTCCAGATCTCAACTCTACCATCATACCATACACCCTCTATATCGGAGGGATGTATTAACACTATATCTACACCAATTTCAGTAAGCTCCTTAACTAGTTTCCTAACCTTATAGGAAACTTCACCTACAATGTATGGGGGATATTCATATGTCACGTGGAGTACTCTCAAAGAATTCACCTTCAAGTATAATACATGAGTACTTTCATCAATCCTTTTGTTGCTAGAAAGAACCTATTATCTACCTTATCGACATACCCTTCTCTGTGTAGTTTATCGATTATACCACTGATATCCTCAATTTTACACCGAAGGTAGGCTGCGAGTTCTTGAAGACTCCTTGCCTTACTGGGTGAAATAGCGGCAAGAGAGTGTAAGAGAGTTATTACAGCGTGTTCATCTATGTTACATCCCATGATATCCATCCTTTTTTCATTAATATGTAAAAATATATAATTTCTTACTAACTAGTTTTAAACTCTAGAAATTATGAAATTCCAGCAATCCGCCGAGAACATCATCAAAACACTAAGATCCTCAATCATTAAGAGAGAAGATGAAAGCTAAGGATTTCAGTGGTTAATTACATGTAAAATAATATATAATAGTAGATAAGTCATCTATGTATGGGACTAGTACACTCTTCAAGTTGGATGTATTTAGTAGAACCTTCTACCGAGGATAAGAGTATACTATGGAGGCTAAAGAGAGTACTTGTAAGTAGGGAGACAAAGTATCAGAGGATTGATCTAGTTGAAACAGAATTAGGAAAGCATTTATTCATAGATGGGAAAACACAGTCTACTTTGTACGATGAAAAGGTATACCATGAAATACTAGTACATCCAGCGATGCTAACACATCCTAGACCCAGAGAAGTGCTTATTTTAGGAGGAGGAGAAGGAGCAACTCTGAGAGAAGTCCTTAGGCATAGAACTGTAGAGCATGTAGTGATGGTAGATATAGATGAGGAGATGATAGGTATAGCTAGGAAATACCTATATGAATGGCACAGAGGTAGTTTTGATGATGAGAGAGTTGAACTAATTATAGAGGATGGAAGAAAGTTCTTAGAGAGTGAGGATAAGAGCTTCGATGTAATAGTATTAGATCTAACAGATCCACTGCCATCTTCTTCTTCAGCTCTACTCTATACTAGAGAATTTTACGAACTCGTGAAAAGGAGACTGAGTGACGCTGGCATCATGGTAACACAAGCCACTTGTGCATTCTATACGGTAATGGATGCTTTTCTCATAATAGCTAATACTATTAAGAAAGTCTTTCCTATAGTTAGACCATATCATATGATAATACCATCGTTCCTATCATCATGGGGTTTTGTTATAGGCTCTAAGGTATACGATCCCTTAGATCTAGAAACACATGAACTGAGAGAGAGAATTGAGAAAAGAATTGAAGGGGATCTGGAAATATATCATGAAAAACTACACAAGGCCATATTCGTGTTTCCAAAGTTCATAGAGGAAATGCTGAAGAGAGAAACGAGAATAAGCACTGACAAGAGCCCAGCATTTATACCTGCATAAACGGCATTAAAACGAAGTTTTCTTAATTATATCTCAGACTTTTTTCTTTCTAGAACTCTTTATCCTCCATAGACCTCTATTACGCTCCCGACGTGGCATTTAAGCCAATTCTGGGGGAATTCCTTCTCTAGAATAGATCTTATCTTATCACCACTGCAGTGGATTGGCGCTATCTTCTTAACCCCTAGCTCTATTAAACGTTTAATCGTCTCCTTACATGTGTATTCAGATGCTCCCATCATATGAAATCCTCCCAGGACTAGGTAAGGTTTAATTCCAAGCTCAGTCTTTGCTTTAGCGACGATATTCACAACACCTGGATGACTACATCCAACAAGGATGACTAGCCCTCTTCCCTTAACGTTTATGGCTAGAGCTTCTTCAGCTGGAGGGCCGTAGAGCCATCCAATTACAGCTACTCCCTCTGCTACCTCAGTCGTCTTGTCAACTTCTCTAATATCTAATCCATGGATCCCTATTCTCTCTGCAGTACCTTTCGGAACATACACTCTTAATCCAGGTCTAACCTTTGCGAGATATGAGAGCCCGATAACGTGATCTCCGTGCTCATGCGAGATCACGACGAAATCTATCTCACCTGGATCTACTCCAAGCTTTTTGAGATTCTCCCTCAAGATATCCGGATTTGGACCAGTATCGAATAATATTGTGTTCTTCGGAGTTTTCACTAAGATGCTTAATCCCCATGTAGTCTTGAGCTCGCTATCTGGATAGTTATCGATTACGACAATTAGCTTAAGCTCTTTAACGGATCTAATTCGAACTCTTTTCGTCTCGATCTTAACTTCCTTTTTCTGAATACCGAATATGAGTACTCCAGCCAATAAGCTTATCAAGATAACCGCTATTATGATGAATTTAAGCTTATCCTCCATCTATCTTACGCCTCCTTCTAATAAGAAAGGTTTTCCCGCGATATTTAACTATCCTTATTTCGTCTGAATTCACTAGCCTCGCGATGAGTTTATTTGGATTATGAATTGATTTCGAAAGAATTTGATAGATATAATCAAGTCTTATGGGATGAATGGCCGCTATGCTTAGAATATCCCTAATAGGGTCCTTGCCTGTCTTGAATCCTGCTCCTTCATATCCTATCAGAAGCTCAACCTTGTCTCTGCCTAAGGACTCGGAGAATATCTCATATGATTCTACGAGCTTCTCCTCATCCACAGGCTTAACCCAGCTCTCGGCCGGTGGACGAGTAGGTATGGCCAAATACGCCTTATCAGGGTCTATTTTTGAAAGCTCATCGGCAATTCGCTTAATCTCAGATCTCTCTGAGTTCACCCCATCTATGAGCATAGTCTCAGATATTAATTTACCAGGGAAATCTCTTCTAAAGATCTTCATTCCATCTAGGATCTCATTCAAGTTTAGGGATGGATGTGGCCTGTTTATCTTATTCCAGACCTTCTTGGAGACGGCATCGAGCTTTATCGATACAAGCTCGAATTTCATTAGGTCTCTTCTAACACTTTCAACAGGGATTAGAGTGGAGTTAGTTAGGATTGCTATAGGCTTATCCAATAATTCTCTAATAGCCCTTATGTGCTCGCCTAGGGATTCGTCGAGAGTCGGTTCTCCATCTGGGACGAAGGTAATGTAATCTATATCATCTTCATTTATCTCAGTGAGCCTCTCACTCAATGCCCTCTTTAGGACCTCTGTATCGTAAAACCGTCTCCTCTCGGTCGTGAGAATCTTAGTTCTGCCAAGTTGACAGTATATGCATGAATATGAGCATCTCTTCGGAGGTGGAATATTATTTATTCCGAGAGACCTTCCAAGTCTTCTCGATGGAACTGGTCCGAAGACTATATCAGCCATTTTACCCAAATTGTAGTGGACTCGGCTTTATATAAACTATCCTGCATTTAGACTTATTAGCTTAAAGATCGCATCTTTCTACTAAGCTTAATTATAGGCTATCCTAAAAGGTTATAGAGATTTTAGAGAACTGCCTCTCATTCATTTTTGTTGCTTTTCTTTGAAAAGTTGAGTATATGACCTTTTTGCTCCTTCAAAGAGAACAAGTTTGTTTTCTCCATAATTTCTAGAATCCTTTCTTTCTTCATGCGAAAGCAAAAACGTGTAGAAAGGTATCCATTTGGCTTTAAAACTCTATACAATTCTCTTAGTAAGGGCTCCTTATGCTTAACTTCAGGTAGTACTCCATATAACAAGATCACATCTACACTTTCATCAGGTAATCCAGTATTCCTATCGGATAATATTGTTATTATATTATGGAAATCTTCTTTTCGAGCTTTTTCTTTAACCTTTTTTATGGCTAATGGCTGTTTGTCCAAAGCATAAACTCTTCCTTTTTCACCTACCAATTTGGCAACTGGAAAAGTGTAAGAGCCAATACCACACCCATAATCCAGCACTTTTTGTCCTTCCTTAATGTCAAGTTTGAGCACTTCCTTTTCTGGTTTGAAAGGTATACCAATTTTATCTCTTAGCCCTAAAAGCCAGTACTCTATTCTAACTTTGATGTCGAGACTTCTTACTTTCACTATTGACTCCTATACCTTATCTTGTCTTACCATTAAAATTCTTCTTCTCTTTAATGGGTTTAACAGTGGAAATGCCTATGGTCGGCATATTATAGTGCATGGCTATGGAAACTCTATATTCTTAAGTATCTAGAATGTCGGCTTGAAGTCTCAGAGAGAGGAATTCACTCATTCAAGGGGGACAGGAAAAGCTCAATAACTAACGCTCAAAAACCCTTGTAGAATAAATGAGTTTGATAAACAGATAGATTGACTGTTAGAGTATTGTAAAATGCTATAAGAGTTAGATAAAGATGTTTAATCGGAAAATTTATTAATTCTAACCAAATATGTAATTCTGGTAATAGCGTTGAGTCTAACATTTAAAAGGAGAATCGGAAAGAAGCGTGTACTTGTCATTCCTAAGGCGATAGCCGAGGCTCTTAGCTTGGAAGAGGGCTCTGCTGTTAAAATAACAGCTACAGAGGACAAGATAATCATTGAACCATTACGCGATGCGATATGGCTATCCCTGCATGGTGAGAAGATAGCTCGAATAACCCTCAAGGAGCTTGAGGAGGAGAGCCTTGAACAGCAGAGAAAGTACCTCAAAGAGTAAATTAAGACTTCTAGTCGATACGAGCTTTCTCCTCCCAGCGATGGGTATAGAGACTGAAAAGGAAGTTATGGAAGCCATAAAACACTTTCATATAGCAGAAATACACTACCTAGAAGTAAGCATCTTAGAAGCCATGTGGAAGATCATTAAAGTAGTTCCAGC
>CAZFTG010000060.1:0-6827 GCA_964522205.1 uncultured Thermoproteales archaeon | reverse complement strand
AGTATGGGGATCTACTCGTGATGAGTAAGAAAGAGAGATTTCTTGCTGCACTTAGAAGAGAGATTCCTGACATGGTACCTGTCTCACCGTTAATACATAATAGATTTGCCTATACGACTCTAGGAAAAACAGGCTGGAGAGCTGTTTTTGAGATACATCAGATGATAGGATCCATATATTTTAGAGGGCCCATTGGCATAAAATGGAGAGTCAGATTGCCTGAAGGGTGGTCTGAGATTAATAGAAGTTGGAGAGAAGCCCATAAGATTATAACTGATCACCTAATCAAAACTCCCTTCGGTATTCTCAGAGAACGTAATATCTCCGGTTTCAATCCTAGAGATCCCTTGTCAAGTAAAACTACAGAGTTCCTCGTAAAGTCAGAAAGGGACTATGAGCTATATAAGGCCTATCTAGAGGTATGGCTTAGAAGAGCTGAACCCGACTTTAAAGAAATTTCAGAAGCGTGTAGAGTTATGGGAGATCAAGGTGTAGCTCAAGTTAGCATGGATGCTGCTTTCACCGATCTAGTAAAGGTGAGGGGTGTTAAGCAAGCTTACATGGACTTATATTTAAGACCTGGAGTCATAAGAGAAGTTCTAGAGATCCTATGGGAAATCAAAGAAAAGGAAATTGAAGCATTTCTGGATTCTCCTTCAGAAGTTTTATACTATGATCTATGGGGAGCGTTTGGATTAGGACCTAACCACTTCAGGCGTTTTGTCTTACCAGAACTTGAAAGAGCCGTGAGACTAGTCAAGCAAGTAGAAGGCAAATATATAGGCTTCTATATGGTTGGGAAGATAAAGAGACAACTGTCGATGGTCATTCAATATGCATGTCCTGACTTCATAGAGCCCTTTGAACTTCAGAGCGATATAACATTAAGGGATGCCAAGAGTCTTTATGGTGATAGGATATGTGTCATGGGGAACTTCGATCCCGTCCTTTTAGCTTTTGGTACTTATGAAGACTGTGTGAAAGAAACTCTTCGATGTTTAAGTGAGGGAATGGCTAATGGTGGATACGTATTAGTCACAGGTGATGAAGTTCCAGCTAATGCTAAACTTGATAACCTCAGGGCTATAGTTAGAACAGTCGAAAAATATGGTAGGTACTAATTTTTCTATTTCGTATACCTTATCTTAAGGATTGGTTCATATGCTCATCGCTTTCACGATCAAAAGAATGCGTATAGTAGACGAAGAGAAATGCTCTTGACATGGTCTACTCAATGAGGGTTAACAAAACTAGTGAAAATTGAGTAGGATTCTAAAATTATTTTAAGGTATATTACCATAGTTTAACACAGGGATAACTTAATGGCTGTTAAAGGTAGAAGTGAAAAATTGTGGTTTATAGTGTTAATGCTGTTTATACCTTTTATCCTCAATATTTCCATATCTACGCTCATCGCTTTTATAACTATAAGAAGCATTTTAGCCGAGGGCGGCTCAATAAGCGAAGCTGGTTTAGAGATAGCACGTAACATCTACACGTACAACTTCTACTGGTCGATAATCCAAGTGGGAATGGGTCTTTATCTCGCGAAAATCATGGGTGGTCGTACTTGGCTAAAAGATCAGTTTACTTTCAAAAACTTCACCTCTAAACCAGTTAAAAGTGTGCTATTAATATTAGCTCTGTTCCTCATAGCATATGTACTAATATTCTGCGAGAGCATAGTATCGGCTAGTCTCTATGGAGGCTGGGAGCGATACATGGAGTACTGGAGGAGGATAACCCATACCCTACCCCTATGGTCTAAGGCTTACATGGTGTTGATAGCTCCATTCACTGCTGGTATCTTCGAGGAGATTATATGGCGCGGTTATGGTATTAATAAGCTCGAACAGCACATCAGTACTCGTAAGGCCGTAGTAGTTCAAGCCATCGCTTTCGGCTTTTGGCACGGCATTTCAATCCACACACTAATAACCTTCCTTATAGGCCTAGTCTACGGGTTTATATACGCTAAAAGAAGAAAGCTCCTGAACATATCCATAGCACACATCGTGACGGACATCATAGGCTTTTACTTTGCATTCATGACCTAGGTGTAACGCATACTAACTACCCCGCAAGTTTTATTTCAGGCCGATCTCAATCGATCTTAATATTAGTATGGCTTAATACACTCCAGTTTTCCAGATTTTACATTTTTCCTCTTTCATGAGTAATCACAGTTGACATACGATCACAAAAGTTAGACTAAAACTGCTCGAAGCCCTAGAAACTACCTAAAGACTCCCAATTAGGATTAGTAGAATGTTGTTATTCCGCGAAGCTAATCTCACGACAATGGCTATTCCTTTTTCTGCTATTTACTATGTAAACTTCCGGAATCTATACCGAAATAATCTTGAAAACGAAAGTTAGAAATAAGTGTAGTAAACCCCCAGAACTACTCTCAACCACCCAACTTTAGAGTAGCTAAGCCTACCTTGATTATATTAAAGCCACATTGCTTGTAAAACATTAACCCTGCTAAATTTTCTAGACCCACGATTAGCCTTAATACCTTACATCCCCTTTTCTTGGCTATCTCCTTGGCAAATTCCATTAGTCTTGTCCCAACCTTATAGCCCCTATACTTCTTGAGTACAAAAACATCCTCAATCCATGCAGAAGGACCTCCATCAAATAGTCTATAACAGATAGATAGATGTAAATAGCCTATAATTCTTTCATCGAGTTCGGCGACTACTATGTAGTCATTCGGATACTCAGACGAATTCCATCCATAAACATTTCTGCGAATCTCATTCAGGTCGAGCTCATCTGGAAGCCATATCTCCGGCTCGGTCTCCAACGCTACACGACGAAACTCCAGAAGTTTTTCTCGATCATTCGCCTCTGCAAGTCGAATCTTAAGTCGTCGCATCGCTTTAACTAGCTCTGGATCTCGCGGAGGACGCTTAGCGCGTACAAATTGCTCTTTCATTCTATTCCACACGTACCAGAGCTCTACAGGCATCTATACCACCGTCTTAGCACATGTAACCTCTCAGTGTAACTAGTTCACTGGAATAATATATAAAAGCACTTCTCATGGCCATAGTTCAGTGGATCAAGTTTAACATGTACAGGAGCTCTCCTTCTATCCTACTGCTAATGGCTTTAATACCGTATTTGCGCGGAGTTTGACAGTATTAAGTATGCAACCTGGATCGGAACCCAGAATATCCCCTGTATAAGCAAGCGCTCTGGCTCTACAGCCACCGCACACATACTTATAGGGACATATTCCACAGCTACCTCTAAGTCCATCTCTGTTCTGTAGCGCCTTAAACACCTCGGATTCACTCCATATGCTGGAGAATGACCTCTTAGTGATATTTCCAACGATTACACTGGGTATGAACACGCAGGGTGTGACGTCTCCATTAGGTTGTAGGGCCGCATATATTCTACCTGCACCACAACCGCCTATATACTCGGCTAGGGATGAGGTTATGGCATCTCCTTTTACGTAGAAATGTGTAGGAGCAATTTGTCTACCACTACTGAGGATGCAGGATACTCTAGCGAACTGAGGTGCGGTACTAAATATTTCAAGATCTCTTTTGTGGTTTTCCAGGTATATTTTTTTAAGGATATCTTCTCTCTCCTCGGGTGTTAAGTCAAGCTTTACAATATCCTTACCTCTGCCTACAGGGATGAAGTTGAAAAATACTACTCTTTGAACGCCTATCTCCTCGGCTAGGTCTAGGATGTCGTCTATTTCGTCAAGGTTGAGCCTTGTGATAGTGGTCGCCATTGCCGTGGAGAAGCCGAGCTCAACGGCATTTCTCAAACCGCGGACTGCTTTCTCCCAGGCTCCCTTAACGCCTCTGAACTGGTCATGCTTATCGGGATCTGCAGAGTCGATGCTGACCTCTACGTATCTTAATCCGAGCTTTTTGAGTTTCTCAGCAAAACTTAGGTTAGCAAGGGCTAGTCCGTTAGTCGCTAAGGCGGTGTACATGCCTGCGTCTGAGGCAGCCTTGAGTACTATAGGGAAGTGCGGATGGATTGTTGGCTCGCCTCCTGAGAAGGCAACTGCGGCTACCCCAGCTTGATCGAGCTGTTCGATTGTGTTAAGTTTTTCTTCGAGTGACAGCTCCATTGGAAGTGGGAGGCTAGCTTTCTGGTAGCAGTGCTTACACTTGAGGTTGCAGGCATTAGTGAAGTTCCAGACTATTAGGAAAGGAGCAGGCAATTTCTGCGGAACTGTTACACCATATAGTGCTAGTCCCTCTAAGACTAGGGCTAGACCCCTCCGCACAGCGGGATCTTTTATTGCTTCAACTACTTCTTCCTCTTCTCCATGGAAACAGAGTACTACTACCTTGAATACTAGTCTTAACATTTTTGAGTAAAACCTAGCTATAAGACAGGAGTTAGCGTTAGGCTCGGCGATTAGTCTTAAGGCTTCGAGAGCTACTGTGGTTTTTCTTCCATCGTTTTCTACTTCCTCCACTAGCTTTTTTATTAGTGGTCTTGTTATAGGCGTTTCTGTGATTAGTCTGAGCCCGGTAAGTAGGGCAGGAATCCCTCCTCTTTTTCTATCGGACATACCATATCATCAAAAATCTCTATGGTTATGTATATTTAAATTTTTCTAAAATTTCAAAAAATTAAAATTTATTCATATAATAGGATAATATGCTTTAAAGAGGATAAATATTTTAAGAGTTTATGCGTGAGTATTCATATGATTATTAAAATTTAACTAATTTAGTTCTCAATCTATACAACGCTAAGTTTTTAGGATGACAGACGTGTATCTCAAAGGGATCTTTTATGCCTCTCTTCCATAATTCGCTAATAACCACGGCCGGGTCGAGAACAGTTACTACAAGAACGTCTATATCGCTCGAATATAGGTGTTTTCCCTCAGCCACAGATCCGAATAAGTAAACCTCGGCATTCTCATCTAACTCCTCTACGGTAGACCTTATAATCCTCAGATACTTGTCCAGGTTCTTAAATATCTCCTGCCTCTTAAGAGCTTCTTTAACTAACAATTCGTGAGACAACCTCGATCACCTCGTCAACAACTCCTTTTTAGCCTTAGTATCTCTTCTCTACGAAACTCTCTCGGAATGTACCTCGATGTAATATATGCATCCTCTATAGAGGCAAGCTTCAGAGAGTACTTATCTACGAGCTCTCTCAAAACGTTAGAAATTTCTCTTTCAGCTACTTCAGATAAAATCTCTAAGAGTCTACGAATACTATGGGTTCTAGGATAGTCAACTCCTCTCTCCAGAACCTTTGCTTTAAGAAATGGCTGGTGCGATTGTTCTAGACTAAAAGCTGCTAAACCATAGAAGCCCTTTTCTAGCTGGAGGATAGCAGTCTCGTAGAACTCCCTCGACCTTCTGAGTAGATGTTCGTATTCTTCTCTCTTGGTCAACTGGTTCCCTCACCGTTAATTTCATGCTTAGAATATATAAATGAATTTAAACAAATAGACAGTGCTCAAATCTGAGTGGTGATGTATAGGCTTTTTAGTATTGATTCCAACGGTCCACTATCCTCTACCAGCTCTTCTTGAGCCTTCTCTATTATGACCTTGAGAATATCTATGTTCATATTAGCTTCGTCTAATTATCTCGATAGGCCAGTAACATTTAAGTCTCCGTGCACTTCCAATTTAGTTCGGATCAATATGATCAAGTTCTACCTCCTTTGTTTGTTAGTAATATAGGAGAGGACTCAATTAGATTCAAAAAGTTAACCAATCTAGGGCATAACCAATGTTTTACAACCTAATAATTCCGAATCACACTAAAATTAGGCAGAAGATGCTTTTCAATGCTGAATTCTTATTATTATAATAACTTGTTTACATTAATCTCTCTCTTAATAATTGGTTGTGATTGTAAGCTTCGGTCACTCCGAGCTTTCTGATAGCTTTAAAATTCGTTCTCCAAGCCTTTGAGCTTCCTTTAGTGCTTCTTCATCTTTTAGAATGTCACCTTTTTCGAATGCATATCCTAGAACTCCTGGAATTATAGTCATTTTCAACCTTGACAGATATTCTCTCATTTCACTTATCGCAGAACCAATTTTTCTTCTTCCAACAACAATGTATGTACCAATCTTTCCTTCGAGTTGTCCTTTCCGAAGGTGCCATGTTCTTTCCATAAACGCTCGGAGCCGGGATGTTACGCCTCCCATATATGAAGGGCTGGACAAGATGATAACATCAGCTTCCTTAAGTTTGGGATACAGCTCTTGCATACCATCCTCTATAATGCACCCCTCATTCTTCTCACAGTAAAGACATCCTTCACAGGGCTTAATATCATAATCCTTCAGGAAAATAATTTCTGTCTCATATTTTTTCCTAAGAACTTTCATAACTTCCTTAAGTAAATATACTGTGTTTCCATTCTTACGTGGGGAACCAACAACTCCGATAGCTTTCATAGCCTTCCTCTTTCAAATTATAATGAGATATTATTTTAAAGTTAATGACCGAGGTCCTCCTCCGATATACTCACTATTTCTAGAAATGTGAGAAGCATAACTTAGTTGTTCTCTTCCTTAAAGCCCTCATTATTAACTTAACAGCTAGGAACATCTTCCTAATATCACTAAAATCGACATTAACAGAATATTCTTACAAGGAACCTATTATTCGTATTAGAACGAGCTTATATTAATTGATGTGACTATGCATAGTATCCGAGAAATAGGTAATCTATTTCGTGTTCCTATGTCAGATCTTAGTCATTAGGAGTTTATAAAGATTGACTCAGCACTCAAGACCTCATCCATCGATAATAAAAACCAAGAATGAAAGAGGTCTTTCACCATTTATAAAGAAGGTGTCT
>CAZFTG010000059.1:3615-6914 GCA_964522205.1 uncultured Thermoproteales archaeon | reverse complement strand
ACTAGTATTGCTAGAAGCCTGGGGATAAGTAAACAACTAGCAGAATACCACCTGAAAAAGCACGTAATGAATAGAGGACTAGTAGAGTTCAATGCAACACTTTTCGCGGACCTGAAGAAACAACCATGTCTAGTACTCCTAGTTGAATTCAACGATTACCTAGCACTGGTCAGTACTATGGTGCATGTCGTCAGAATACCATTCACTAGTAGTATCTTCCTATCAAACAATAAGATGATAATGTACATTGGTACACCCATAAACCTAACCCTAAGACTGATGAGACTACTAGACGATCTAGTGGAGAAGGGAGTGATAACAAAATACGAATACTACATCCAAGACCCATCATACATGCCCAGAAGGTACACTATAGGACATAAACTTTACAGGAATGGTGCCTGGAGGAGAGATAGAATACTCAGAGCACTGAGGAGAGGAGAGATAAAGCTAAGAGAAGAACTAAACGTACTATCAGAACAGGCACATCTGAACGATATTGAAGAACTCTACTGACTCGCTCAAAGATAACAGTGAGATCATTTCGGCTTTACCAAAGCTGTAATAATAAGCTACTATACAAGTTCCTCTATAGGTTGTAAAATAAAACTGGGATCTCTATTTCTAAATTTCATCTACTATATTATTCCTAAAATAGGTTTAAATACATAAGTGGAGAGTATTAAATTAGGGAAGCGTATTGGCAAGGGGAGTGTCGGTTCTAGTAGCAACTTTCATCCTCATAGTGATTAGTACTATAGCCTCCGTAGTACTCTACTTATATCTCACACACTTCTTTGGTGAAGTGGGATATACAGGTGAGAAGCCTAAGATTAAGCTGAAGTTAGAGGCTGTACAGAGGCTAATGTCAGGAGGGCTTAAGGTATACCTTCATAATGTAGGAGACGAGAGCTTAGAAATAGATAGAATATACATACTGGATCTCAGTGACAACATACTGGAATCCTATCCTACAGAACTCCAACTTAGCTCTGGCGATATAGGATCCTTTATCGTCCCCGCTCTCAAACTCGCTAAGATCAGTGAGAAGGTAGATAAGATCAGGATAATGGTATCGTGCAAGAGTGGAGAAAGTAGTCTCTCTTACATTATAGAAGGAGTACTTAGGGTCTATACACCTAAGCCCACTTACATAGGACTTCAAGCAATTCGATACTCTTTAGATACTCATTGGGTTGTATTCGACTACCTCACTGGAAGGTATGAACTCTACGATGATACGGGAGGTACCCTCCAGGGGCCCTATGGGGGGATGGCGCCTATACTTGAGGGGGTAGATGAGTATACGATAACTACACGATGGGTCTCTTGGGATGATAGACCTATAGACTCTCCTATCCTTATAGTAGTAAATTCTACTGGGGGTTATGAGGATTGGGTTTTCACATGGAGAGATCCCCTATGGTGTGCATAAGTTCTTACTTCAGAGCGTAGGAGAGAAAGGACAGATCGAAATAGATTTTCTGGTCTTCTGGGAGGATCTGTTTAATCCCTATAATCCTCCTGGAAGCGTTGACGATTGGAAGGATCACGTAGTCAGAGTAACACTCTATGTAAATGGTACGTTCAGAATAGCTGTCTTTCTAGCTAAGGGAGGGTATAGTCACAAATTCTACCTTAATGTACCCAAGGGGACATTCGATAATCTACCATCTCAGGTAGACTCACTAATCTACACTAAGCCCTTCGGAATCTACTGGCAGAATAGGATAGGAGGATACTATAGGGAGATACCCGATAAGATATTCCTAGTATAACTTTCTCCTCTATCTAAAATCGAGGACTTTCACAATCGTGCAGGTATATGGAATGGAATTCTCCTCTCATCAAAATGAACCTTTTCATCATTATTCGGTGAAATCGAGATAGGAGTCTATTAATTTACTGGAGTATGAGATGCTCCTTAAGAGCACCTAAGAATTGGGGGCTTCTCTCTGAGTGCTTTTTAATGAATTCTGTGAGTTTAACAATCCTTTTGAGGGTGATATCTTGTAGTACATGTTCCATTTCACAGGCATCTCTCTCTGCTACTTCATTAGGCAACATAAGTATTTCTGAGAGGAAGTCTTTCAATGCTATATGTCGCTTATAGATTCTTTCGGCAACAGCTAATCCCTCATCCGTAAGAAATATATACCCATACTTCTCATAATATATCAACCCCTTCTCGGCTAATTTCTTTAAATATCCTATCACGCTTGGGGGTT
The DNA here is from genome assembly GCA_964522205.1 of uncultured Thermoproteales archaeon. Classification (GTDB taxonomy): domain Archaea; phylum Thermoproteota; class Thermoprotei; order Thermofilales; family B20-G17; genus B20-G17. The sequence continues at coordinate 4,686 of CAZFTG010000059.1, read as the reverse complement.
TTACTTTAAGTATTTTAGAGAGGTCCTTTACCCTTATCACTTTTTTCCTCTTCATCAAGATATACATGGCCTCTAGATACTCTTCTTCTCTTCTTCTCATGGAAGAAGCACCTTATTAAATAGGAGTTAGGATTTAAATCAATATCTGAGGAATTAGCATCAGAAATACAAAGTTAAGATCGAAGATCTATCATAAGTATGTAGAATTTCCCTCCTCTTGTCGCTACTTCTACTTCTACCTGCTGCCCTACTTTAAAAGCATTAGCGTTCAATACCAGTTTTAACGCTATTTTCTCACCTGGTTCAAGAGTCAGGGGTGGTATCTGCTGAGGAGCATCTAAAGCATTTAGGTCGAGATAGACTGTGGTGAGATCTTTATAACTATCCCCATTTATGAGTACATCTACTATTGTTACAGCATCCATACCCTTGTTCATAAGATCAACTACGATAATCCAAGAGTCTCCGTTATAGTCATATATTACTTTAGGAGGATAAAATGTAAGCATACCAGTATCCACAGTACTAGTGAGTATTGACCAGATCCAATAGCCCACGAGTATCGATAGTACTAAGATTATCGAGGTTATTATTGCTACATGGATTATATTGACTCCTCGGCACCGTAGGTTCCCCCTCATACTAATTTTTATCACCTTTTATAGTATTTAACCTTTTTTCTAATGAATAGTAAAGACTATAAATGTACTCTAAAATCCATTATATATTTTGATAGTTCCTGCATAACTACATACGACCTATAGCTCTAACACCATTTTTGAGAAGCCATGATTTAGCGTGATTAACTAGGTATAGTGCCATTAATACCATTGCAGTAGCCACTACTATGGACATTGTTAAGCTTTCTATGAACATATACTCTCTACCACTTATACCCATCTTTATCAGTTGAGAGGGTGCAGCATAGGGTATTAAGAGTAGTAAGTAACTTAGAGGTGGTCTCATAGATTCAACGGATATCGTCAGAATGCCTATGACCATGAAGTTTAGAATTTCAAGAAAATTATGTGGAATCCCAGTTCTTATGGAAAGAGATGCTATGCTTAAACC
>CAZFTG010000059.1:0-3515 GCA_964522205.1 uncultured Thermoproteales archaeon | reverse complement strand
TAAACCTATTAGTACTAGTAGAGGGAATTGAATAAGAAGTACATCGACCTTAAAGGTACTACTCAGTATTATAGCAATTAGGAGAGTGGATAGAAGGCTGACAGTTGAACTCGGGATAATCCTACCTAATATTACTTTAAAAGGTGATATCCCCCTAATTAAGTGTTCTTCTACCATTCCCATAGATATGAAGAAGTTCATCCACGATCCCACTATCATCGAGTTCATCTGAATGAGAGACCAGCAGAGGATAATCCAGAAGGCATTTCTACAGGCTAGGTCTAAGTATTCTCTAGGGGTAAATAGTAGTATAGCTAGGATGAACAGTAGGATCCAAAGGACTTCACTTAACGTCAAACCTATGAAGGACAATCTATATCTCCAGAGCCTCAGGAAGTGAAGCCATACTATAGCCTTAAATCTACTCAGCATAGCTAGATGATCCCCCTCTTCATAGCACTCTTTTCACCAGCACCTATGAGCATGTAGGAGAGTATATTGTATACTACAGCCAAGCCCATGAGTATACCTATCAGAAACATTATAGGAGCTAGCTCAGGAGAACCTATTAAGGCTATTGTCCTAGCTAACTCTACCGTGTATGTAGTGGGTAGAACTCTGGATACTAACCACATCCAGTAGGGCATTAGACTTGTAGGATAAAGGGCACCAGAGAATATCAGTATTATAGGGTTTAACCAATTCAGTACGTTACTCTCCTCTTTAATTATCAATAGTAGTGAAGCAAAGAGTGCTGAGAATCCGAGAAGGGGGAGCATACCCACGGTAACTGCTAGTAGCATTATGAGTGTTTTAACAATACCAGCAGTAACCCCCTCTAGTAATACTAGTAGAGGGAGGAACTCGACTACCTGGATGAACGTGTAGAATAGGTATCTGGGTACATAGGATAGTACTAATATTATGGACATTCTATGAGGAGCGACTATTACATAGGGTAGAGCACCCAACCATCTTAGGAATAATACGTTTCCACAGACTTCCCACATGACGCTAATACTGGCCATCATGACTACTGTGGATGCTATGAAATATGCTATGGGATCTATATTAAATCCTATATTTTTCTTGAATGTACTAGGGCTTCCAAAGAGGAAGCCCATACCCACTACTAGACCTAGCATTAAATACGGCCATATCAACATTGCTATGAAATTACCCTTATTGTTCTTGAAGAAGTATAGGTCGAGTAATACACCAGACTTGAGTAAAGTCTTGATCTTACCCATTTTCACATCTAGAACCCCTTCTTTCCTGTAACTTTGATAAAGACGTCTTCTAGTGTAGGCTCCTTTACTTCCACTCTCCTAACACTACACCCGAGCTTGTGTAGTAATCTCACAGAGATGGAGGTTAGTTCCTCGACTCTATTTGGAGGTACTATTAGCTTTAACCTGTAACCATTAACATCACTAACAATGCTACAGGTAGCCTCGGTCTCCTCTCTCAATACCTCAACTAGCCTATCTAGGTCTGTAGCCAGCGAGGGTAGAATCAGTATTTCTAAAGCTATATTATCAGCTACCTTAAGCTTAAGTTCTTTAGGAGAGCCTATACTTAGTATTCTTCCCTCATCGATTATCGCCACTCTATCGCAGATCATCTCGGCCTCGAACATGTTATGTGTTGTCACTAGAACTGTTTTATCAAACTCATGTGCTAGCTTGACTAAGAATTCCCTTAAAGCTCTAGCCGAGGGAGGATCTAGTCCTAGGGTTGGTTCATCGAGGATCAGTACTTCAGGATCGAGCAGGAGAGCCCTGGCAAGGCTTAACCTCGCTTTCATACCTAGAGAGTATTCTTCATATAGCTTATCAGCTACACCTAGTTTCTTCAAGCCTAGTTTGTCTAGTAAGTACTCGACCCTCTTTTTCAATTTTTCTCCATCTAACCCATATAGCATTCCAAAGTACTTCAGGTTCTCCCTACCTGTAAGCTTCCAAAAGAATCCCTTCTCGACACTTAGAGAAACTCCTATAACCTTTCTAACTTCACAGGGTTCCTCAACGACATCATAGCCTAGGACTTTAGCATAGCCTCCATCTGGTAGGAGTAGAGTGGATATTATCTTGACGGTAGTAGTCTTACCAGCACCATTAGGCCCCAGAAGGCCGAAGACCTCTCCTCTTTTCACATCGAAGTCTATACCCTTTAGAGCCTCTACAATCCGCTTTACCTTAGTCAAAAATCCCTTTCTCTCATAGGTTATATAGCGTTTTACCAGGTTCCTGACCTCTATAGCATTATCCATAGCTATCTCTCCGTATATTGTATAGACCTAAGTACTATACACAAATACTTTTCTCCGAGTCCCGGCATACTAAAGATCAGTTTATATCTAAGCCATCCTAAGTGTAGTGTGCTCTCGGCATGACCTTAAGAAGTCATCTTGGTATGGCCAGGATTACAATTAAGTTCTACATTCTGAAGTACAGAGTAAGTGAGAACTACCTTTATTCATTTAAATGAAGTGCTGTTATTTTCATGAGAGTTTCATGATTGAACTGTTTATTCCTTCAATGGACTTACTCCAACAAGCACTTTTATAAAGTGAGTGAAATTTCAGCTAGGTCTAATTAAGGCTATGGTATAATTTCCATAGTGGTGAGGCAATTGGAGATAACTTTAGAACTTCCTAAAAGATTGATCATTAAGCTCAAGAAGCTATCGAGGGTTAAGGAAAAGACCTTAGAAGAGCTCATTAGTGAAGCTATTTTCAAGCGATTCAATATTACTGACCCTGAAGTTAAGGCTGAACTTCACTTAAAGCTTTGTCAAAAATACATACGTGAAGCTGAAGATTTCTTAGCGAAAAAGACTATGTTCAAGCTTCTGAGAAGGTCTGGGGTGCAGCATCACAAATTGTTAAGGCTGTAGCAATTAAGAGGGGTATTGAACTTAAGAGTCATAGAGAGTTATGGGAGTTTATTACTAGCCTTAATAAGGAATATCCAGATTGGAATCTGTTGAGTATGTTTCATGTTGCGAATAGTCTTCATGTAAACTTCTATGAGGACTGGTTAACTTCTGAAGCAGTAATAAATGGTATTGAGACAATTAAAATATTCGTTGAAAACTTAGATCGCTGATATGATTAAGGTAATTCTACTTCCTCATTTATGGAGAAATAGGAGAATAAATGAAGAGAAACTAGAATTCAGAGAGGAAGTGGGGATGCTCGATTGTTATTCTCTCATTTAAATGAGCGGAGGAGCACTCAGTACACTTCCAGGCAGTATATATCTGGCAGATTTACATTTCCAGATTTTATATTTTATTCAGATGAAATATTTAAGTCAAATTACTATGTCTGGAGAAATGTTCATCGTTTTCTGTATCTTTTGTTTCATGGTTCTCACTCTGTAGGGTTTAGATTCAATTCCTCCTAGGAGTATTTGGGTATCGACCTTATGAACATCGAGGGTATGAGTCTAGATGTACTCTATGTTCCCGAGGCTAGTTACGATAAAATGAGTAGCTGGCGTAGGGAGCAT
>CAZFTG010000058.1:5275-7726 GCA_964522205.1 uncultured Thermoproteales archaeon | reverse complement strand
CTTTCGCACCTAGGCGATAAATTATACAACGTTTCACTAATAATAGGTTAACAGAACCTTAGGTAGTCACACTTATATACTACCTAAATGGTATTACGTTTGGTGTTGGTATGGGAAAGTACGTTACGGTTTCCGCTAAGATACCTGAAGACCTTAGAAGGCGTGCGAGGGAGTTAAATATCAATATAAGCCGTTTAATTAGGGTAGCTATTGAGAGGGAAGTTAAGCTGAGAGAGGAAGAGCTGTTAAGGAAGATGGCTAAGGAGGCTAGCCAGGTCTTGAGGAAAATTCCACAAGCTGAAATTGTGAAGGCTATACGTGAAACGAGGGAACAACGGTGAGCTATGTCTTTGACTCGTGTAGCCTCCTCAACCTGACGAGGGCCCTTGCCGACGGGGTTATTGATGTTTTAAAGGGAAATATTACGGTTTCATTGGCGTACTATGAAATTGGAAATGTTCTTTGGAAAGAGTGTAACCTGTATAAGAGAGTTAGTGTTGAAGAGGCTGTTAAAACGTTAAGGTTTATGTACTCAATGCTTGGCTTAATGAAGGTAATTCACATAGAGGATGTAAGTTTTAGCATTAATACTTTCTTCATGGCAAATAAGTTAAACATCACATATTATGATGCAGCGTACCTTAATGTAGCTAAAGAATTAGATAAGGTCTTAGTTACAGATGACAAGAGGTTAAGGGAAATAGCCGAGAAGATCAACGTTAAAACGCTTTCAAGTAAAAACTGGATCTAACCTTAGTATACTCTGGAAGTTTATCCCTGACCTCATCATGCGCTCAAAGGAGATAGCTTTATTATTTAGTATACTACATACGTATAGGTATACTAATGGGTAGGGTTAAGGTTACTGAGAAATACCAGGTAACAATTCCCAAGGATGTTAGGAATAAAATTGGACTTAATCCAGGTGAAATAGTTGAGGTAAGTGTTCTGGACGAAAATACCATAGTCATTAAGAGGTTTAGAATTAAGGAACCACTTAAGCTACTCATAGGTGATAAGGCTCTATTTAATAGGCATATTCCAGTTGAGGAGGTAGAGGAAGCTGCCGAAGAATGAATTCTATATTGATAGTAACATCTTTTTCTATTCCATAATAATGGACAGGAAGTATGGCGAGTCATGCGCTAAGGTAGTAAAGATGATCCATGCTAAGGACATAAGAGCAGTAATATCGAGCATAATCATACTTGAAGTGGCTAATGCTCTTAGAAAATATAAAATACCCGATATCTATAGGCGAATCAAGGGAATTCTATCACTACCTCTGAGAGTAGTAGATGTAACTATTAATGACACCCTGAGGGCTATAGAGCTCTCTGAGATCTATAGAATCTCACCCTACGATGCTTTACACGTCGTAGTAATGAATAGGGAAGGGCTAAGGAATATTGTCTCAGCAGACAGGGATTTCGATAGGATAGACCTGGTCACTAGAGTAGATCCTAAAAGTTTACAAACTTAGATCTCCTATCTAGAGTACTAGTACGTTTGCCCAGCTCTCCATCAGCTATCATGAGCGTGACTTTAGCATCGATGAATACGTTAATACATATTCGCAGTGGTCTCTTGTAATATCTCTGAAGCGTTATCCTGATAATAAATTGACAGATTTCTTCTTGAATAAAGTTATAGTAAGATCTACTTTACTTTTAACTCTATATCTATTATGCTTTTTATGCTCTCATCAAGATCATAGTATGTGAGGTTGTCGAGAACTGCTATTGCAGTGTGTATTGAGTCGAAGAATGTGAGCTCGGGATACTTCATCCTCAACTCTGTCGCGTAAATTACATGCTCTAACTTTAGTAGAGGATAGTATGGCCTTGTATACCTTCTAATGGCGCCATGGAGTGCCTTTAACACACGTACTATAGACCTATTATCATATCCTCTAGACTTCATTATCAAGGAGAGCTCTATAGGAGCTATAGGGGATATGTGTAGTATATTCATCCTTCTCTTTGACTCCTCAAGAACCTTTAAAGCCCACTCATGATGCTTATCCCTAGGATTAAGAGCTAGCAAGAAGCCTGTTTCTACGAGAATCTTTAACATAGTAACTAACCTCCTTCTACCTCTTTCAGTGCCTCCTTCTCAGCAATCCTCCTTAGTTCACGACTAAACGTTAAATCTCCTAGAACTTCTTCTAGAACTTTAAACGGATCTTCAGATTTCTCGATAACAATCCTACTACCCTTAAGCGTTATGATTAGCTCATCACCCTCCCTAACATTAAGAGCCTTCCTGAACTCTTTAGGTAGGACTATCCTACCCTTGTCATCAACTCGAACTCTAGCATACATAGTCCCACATAAAATGAATAGTGGAACCTACAAATAAAACTTATCCCACATAAATTGCTCTGTCTTAAAGTCGTTAGAACTATAATGGCTATCGAGATAGATCCTGTACGAGAATCTCTACATAGAA
>CAZFTG010000058.1:0-5175 GCA_964522205.1 uncultured Thermoproteales archaeon | reverse complement strand
ATTGACTAAGTATAAGCCTTACACTGATGTACTCGTTCTTGATGAACTAATCTATACTTCCTTACATATCTATACTTAATTTAGGGGTTCAGTGGACATAGTCTTTTATAGACATATGTCCGCCTTGGGGCACATCAACCTCAACTCCCTCCGAGTTCATCGGGAGCATATCATAGATCTCGCCCCCCTTCAGGGTAACCCCACTTCCTCTCTTCATCTGCACCTTCCACTGTGGGATCATCTTTCTAATCACCGCACGGTAGAAGGTGCTTGGAGAGGAAGGGAAACCCCTCATCCTTAGGTATACGTTAATTGATCCGCACAGCTGTCTATTCAATACTAGTTCACATCTTCTGCACTTAACCACCTGCCCCTTTCGGAGCTTCACCATCCTACCTCCACATAGGGGGCAGGTAGATGAAGTATACTTGGGATCAACGGGCTTTACTTTACCCTTGTAGTTCATGTGTTGGATTATTGTCTTCCAGTTCTGTTTAGAAATTTCTCTATTATGTCTCCTTCTCTTACTATACATTCCTTGCTTTTCTAAGTTCTCAAATCCATGCCTATAATCTCTGAACTCATTAGTGAGTGTAGTGGTTAATTTATGTAGAAAATCCTTAACTCTGTTTCTGTATCGTTTAGAATACTTCTGCATAAGCCTTTTAGCGGTTTTTGGCTTGTTTCTACTCAAGCTCTGGATTTTTCTCCTAATGTTTTCGTAAGTTATGTGCAGAGTGTATAGCGGTTTCAAGTCCACTCTAATCCATCCCTTATCACAAAATCCATCCATGCTGAGTAAATTCAAGTCCCAAGCAACATTCTTTGTATTAGCCGAGCTGACAGGTTTCCTAAAAGTTATAACCAATTCATCCTCCTTAAGAATTAACTCCCCCAAATCGCAACCCTCAACTCTTTTCCTGAACCAAGCTTTTGACAGGTCGAATTTGAGATGAAGCTGACGTGACTTTATCGTAATAGTGATTTTCCAGTCTTTAAATCTATAAAGTGTTTCTTTTACTCTGACGAACTTCCTCTTAACTATAGGTTTATTTCTTCTCCTTCTTCCTTTAAGGTAGTTTCTTCTCCAAGAATTTATGATTGAGTAAGCAGTCTTAATAGCTGAATCCACATAGTGAGAAGCATAGTTCCAATCTTTAAGCAAACTATTCCTCAAGTTCCTCTTAAACTCTCTAGATTTTGGGATTAATGGGATTAATCGTCTAACATAGTAGTATTTCTTAATTTTCCTCCTTCCCTGCTTAATCAAGTAGTAATTCCTCTGTCTCTTCTCAACTCACTCTATATTATCCCAAATAGTATCTATTGCCTTCTGGAGTAGATACTTGTAGCTATTTAGGAACTCTCCAATATCGTAATCGTGTTTTATTTTATAGCTAAGGGTCACGTATGAGCTTCTTCGCACCTTCTACCACCTTCTTGTATTTACGACTTCTCATTCCATAGAGTTTTCCAGCAAAATGAGAAATTATAGTAATAAGGTCTTCCACAAGCTCCTCTTGAGGAGTCTTCTCCTCCCTATTTATTACCACGATTTCAGTTCCATAACTTTTGAAAAATTGTTCAAGTGTTTTAAATCCAAATCTTGCCAATCTATCAGGATAAGCTATAACGACTTTAGAAATCTCTTTATCCATAACCATTTTCAGTAGTTTTTGGAAGTTCCTTCTATCCTCTTTTAACCCCGAACTTATATCCTTCAATATTTCTATTTCCCAGCCTCTTTCTTCAGCATATCTCCTAATGAGTTCAATTTGTCTCTCCAAATCGTCCTTTTGAGAGTGAGAGGAAACCCTAGCATAACCTATGATTTTCCTCTTCTCGTGAATCCCCAAAATCCTCTTTATCTCCGACTCTGGAACTCTACGCTTACCACCTAAAGTCCTAACACACCTAATCTTACCAGCTTTATCCCACCTCTGGATAGTCCTAACAGTAACTCCCAGTAGCTTCGATGCCTCCTTCATTGTATAAAGTCGCTCTATGTCTACCAATATCTACATACGTCTACCAAATATTTAACAGTTTCGCTAGGCAACAAAGCTGCTAGTAAAGTACAAACCTAAGCATCAAGATATACTTCACTTAGATATATCCAACAGTTTTTTGTAACTCTTGAAATTCCCTCAATTACACATGTCTCTAAAACCTTACGCTCTAGTATTAATATGAGGTTTAGTATAAGCTTCTGAAAAAAAAAGTACTGTCACGACTTTTTAACTAAATCATATGCTACCTGATACTTTTTTCCGCAAATAATCAAGGTATATAACCGTCCAAAAGCTCCATCTTTTAAATGTTACCTCAGCAACTAAAGCTATGTTTATACTTAACAGTTGAGGCTCCAAGAATAGTTTATTATCTAGTTTAACAATATTTTTATTGATGAGGATATTACACCCATTATTTGAGGCTTTAATGATAATACTGTGCATTACAGTCTTAACTGTACCAATGAGAACACTTAACTCTTCAAGTAATGAGACAGTAGTGATAGTTTATATTGATGAGAGAATAGATGAGGGAGCTGTATTACTAATTAGAAGAGGAATATCAGCTTGTATCGAGCAAAAGGCTACATATTTAATCTTAGCTTTTAACACCTATGGTGGATATCTCTACTCAATGGATAAGATTATTGAGTCATTAGCTAGGTCCCCATGTAAGAGAATAGCATGGGTACCCCCAAGCTCAAAGGCGGTCTCAGCTGGAGCCTTAATTGCTTTAGCATGTGATGAAATGTATGTAGGGAAAGACTCTATCTTTGGAGTTTGTCAACCAAGACCTTATGATGAGAAGATAGTTAATTATGTAAAGACTAGAATTAGAGCACTACTAGCCAAGACTGACTTCAAAAATGAGACTAAAGCTAAATTGTTAGAAGAGATGGTTATGAAGAATAGAGGGTTTACTGGAGTAGAGTTAGTTAAACTTGGCTTAGCTAAGGGATTTGCAGAGAGTCTTCATGAGTTATTCAGGCGATTGAATTTAGCACCAGAGGAAGTCACTATAGTTGAGTTAAGGAGAGACTTACTATGCGAGGTAATAGGCTTAGTGCTTGATCCAGGAATCGCTATAATCATGTTAGTTCTTGGAATTCTTCTTATACTCCTAGAAGTTAAAGTAACAGGCTTCCAAGGCTGGGGAATAATTGGAGGAATGCTTGTAGCTTTAGGTTTATACTCCTTTGGAATAATAGGCGTTAACGTATTAGCACTAACCTTCATAGTCCTTGGACTAACCGCTATTATTATTGAGTTAAAGAAGCCGGGGATTCAAGTCTTTGGTGCTGGAGGAATTGTACTATTAATATTAGCTATAATCATAGCTTATATGCAACAGCCATTTATCGAAACATGGCGCTATGTACTTCCTTCAAGCATATTCATTGGAGTAGTTTCAGGTTTTCTACTACTAATAATAATAAAAGCTGGTCAAGCTATAAGGTTAAAGAGATTGACTATAAGAGAAAAACTCCTAGGAAAAACTGGTATAGTAAAGACTACTGTTTCTGTAGAGAATCCTGGTGTAGTATTTGTTGAAGGAGAAGATTGGAGCGCTTTCTCCATAGAAGGCGAAATAAAACCCGGTGAGAGAGTGGTGGTTGTTGAATACAAGGATGGTATATTGTTTGTAAAGGAGGTTTAATAAATAAAAAGAGACAAACAATTTTAAGAACTAATAGCTGGATGTATAGATAACTACTTAAGTTTGAGGGACAATTAATTACTTTGGTGAATACATGATTACACAGTTATCTACATTACTCTTAAAGTTCTTAGAAATAGAGGGGATTGGCATAACAATTGAGCTAATAATACTTGCATTCGTCGCTATATTCGTACTGTCGATATTAGCTGCTAGCATAAAAATAATACCAGAATATCAAAGGTTACTAATATTTAGACTCGGAAGAGCTATTGGAGTTAAAGGACCTGGTCTGGTCTTTCTAATTCCACTAATAGACAGGGGAGTAGTTATAGATTTAAGAGAGAGCTACATAGAAGTTGAGAGACAAACTTGTATAACCAAGGATAATGCTCCTGTCGATATTGACTTCTTGATATACTTTAAAGTCATTGAACCAACTAGAAGTGTACTTGAAGTTAGTGACTTTAGAGGAGCAGCTATAGGAATTGCTACAACTACTTTAAGAGCAGTAGTAGGTGATATAGATTTAGACGAAGTGTTAGCTAAAAGAGAATACATAAACCAGGTATTGAGAACTAAGTTAGACGAGGTTACTATGAGATGGGGTGTTAAGGTCACTGCAGTTGAAATCAGAGAGATACTCCCCCCTAAGTCAGTTCAAGATGCTATGATTAGGCAAATGAGCGCTGAGAGAAACAGAAGAGCCATGGTTACTGAAGCTGAAGGTAAGAGAGAATCCTCAATAAGAGTAGCTGAAGGAGAGAAGCAATCAGCTATACTAAAGGCTGAGGGAGAGAAGCAATCATTAATTCTTAAAGCTGAAGGAGAAAGACAAGCAGCTATTCTAAGAGCTGAGGGTGTATCTACAGCACTAGACATGATTAATAAAATAGCGGAGAAATTGGATTCAAGAACAGTCCTCTTACAATACCTTGAAGCTCTTAAGGACATAGCATCAGCCCCCTCTACGAAGATAATACTTCCAATGGAGCTTTTCGGCTTGATTAGACCCTTAGAGAGAATGTCTAAAATGTTAAGCAGTAGAAGTCAAGAAGAGTCAACTGACTAATTCAGAAGCCTTTATACCAATCTAGTAGTTTAGATTAACATTTTTATTAACAAATTTTGGTTTTTCCATAATTTCTCCACTTCGATCTATAATTAGTCTTTTAATCAAGATACATTTTTGTATTTACACACCTCTAGACTAGGCTCAAACCTACAGTTCTACGCTAAAACGTTTCACCTTTTAGGTTTGCGTTCCGTTGTGATGATACAATAAGCGAAATGTCAATGGCTATTTACCTTGACGATATCTGATGTTTTTGAATATTCTGCTGACTCGACTTTTACCATCTTCTGTTAAAATAAAGTTTTTACCCTTTTTAATTATGAATTTTTCCTCCAGTAATGGTTTGATGAGATTGTCAAATTCCTTTTCAAAATCGAATCCTTTCCCAAGAGCAAATCTGAACTCGCTTAGTATGGGAATATACTTTGGTT
>CAZFTG010000057.1:0-8009 GCA_964522205.1 uncultured Thermoproteales archaeon | reverse complement strand
GCTGGTGGCATATTTGAGTCTTACCGGAGCCGAACTCACCAGCAAGCTCATAGATGGACTGGGGTTCAAGACCACCACCAAGAAGGTCGTCGATAGCCTTAACACCAGTAGTGAGGAGATGAAAAGACTTAACCAACTTCTCATGCTCAACAGCAGTGAGTACTAGTGCTTTTTGCCTAACAGCACGTCTAGCAGCCCTGAGTATACTAGTAGCCCTACCATCCTCAATACCCATATCCACTAATTCCTCGGTAGTGTACATGGCCAACTGTCTAACTGAGAAGATTCCAGCATTACGGAGCTTTCTAGCAGTAATCCTACCTATACCCGGGATATCCTCTAGAGTTAATTCCTCTGACATACTACCTCCATTAATTAAACCTATTCGAATTTAAATTATTACCTTTTAAACTATTAAGATCACTCCTTCACTACCACATAATCCTTATCACTTGTGACCTCGACTGTAATTTTCATAAGAGTGCCATTACTCAATATTCTGAAGGTATATCCCCTCCCTAGGGGAGTACTCTCAGCACTTCCTATAGTGTAAATAGTCCTACTACCATTCCAGTGTATAAGCTCTACTGTGACAAGAGCACTTGTTCTGATATGTCTCCCCCTTAATAATGCGTTAGCTGTCTTCTCTGCGAGCTCCCATGCCTTCACATCATAACACACTAAGCTCTTTAGTGCTTGTTGATAGTAGTATAACATTAGTGATACGGAGAGTATGAAACTGAGCACGACAGCTATCATATCCATTCTCATATCACCACCCCAATAAGACGGGTACATAGAGTAGTGAAAAGTCGTAAGACAATGTTACTACTACTGATAGTGGTAGTAAGTAGAGTGGAAAGTATAATGGATTTCCCTCTCTGAATAGTGCTGTGATGAGAGCGAAGGTTAAGGAGTTAACAGCTAGTACTATTCTAACGTAGTACTTTATCATTCCAATCTCCTCAGGAGTGGGTATGTATATACTAGTCATAAGGGTAATAGAGCTATAGCTGAACATACTGGAGAAAAAGGACAGTACTGTCACTATAAAGGCTAGACTCACTGCTGAAAGAGCACCCATGATCACACTGTACAGGAAGATAACCCGCGTCCTGCTCCTCAACCTCTTAATATAGTTCATATAATCTCTTATGTACTCGAGAAGCTTTACAAGAGACTCTCTAAGCTTAGTACCCCCATGAAGTGCCAGTAGGTATATTGCAACGCATACCGCTCTCGATACACCATAGAACTTCTTGGATAGGAGGTACTCAGGAGAATCTATCTCAAGTGCTCTAAATATATTGGAAGTTGAAGTAGTAGCTCTCCTAGCTAACTCAAGGGACTCCCTGAAGACCCTAAGCTCATTCCTTAACCGTTTAAAAAGATAGGGTGAGAGAAGGACTGAGAGTACTATTAGAGATTTCAGGGGGTCTTGAAGCAAGTAGAATGCCAGTAGGAAGATTACTGGAGAGATCAGTACTGGTAGTAATGGGCCTCTGAGTCTAAGCTCCCATGGTATGGATAAAAAGCCTAGACATAGACCTATGACCAGACCTAGGAGGCTACAGGCCAATAGTACTGTTGCAACTATAGTGGAATTCACTATGAAGAGGAGGGATGCTAGGATTGAGGGGAGTAGTAGTATGAACACGCTCAGAAGTTCCATATTCTGAGATATCGTGTAGTCCATAAGCTCTAGAGAAGTTCTAGTCTCTGCCATCTCCTCCTCTACAAGCGACCTTAAGGGCTCAACACTACCCGTTCTATGAGAAAGAGACGCTACCCTGAGCAGTTCTACGAACTTGTCGGAGTACCCCTCTTTCCTCAGATCATCGAGGTTCGTGTTCAGTAGATCTGGGATACTCTTGTAGATTCGAAGAGATCTTAGTCTTTGAAGAGTTGTAAGAGGAGGTAGTGGGCTCGTCGAGAGTAGGATAGATAGGGGCACTACACTACGATAGCTTTCCATCCATGTTCTTAATTTACTCGTAAAGGAGGGCAATGCTGGATTCCCTGCTCACCCTATCCTTTTACCACACTAGCAGTGAACCTAAGCGTACCCACTGAAGTCTCCAAGATACCCTCTAGTTTGCCCTCAGAGGGTGTACCACTTAAGGTTATCTCTATGGCCTTAGAGGAACCTGCACTTATGTTCACAGTAGTACTTCCTTCATAGTTTCCACTAGAGCCCTTTAGTACAACCCCTATTGAGCCACTATAATCCTCACTTCCATCATTAGCTACAGTAATGTACAGAGTATTACCTATCACTACTGGCGAAGGTACAATCCTCAATATAGGCTTCTTGACAGCATATAGGGTCGTTGTTATAACCCACCAGGATATGATAGCACTTGCTGCTATGAACGCTATAACAGTCATTACAGTCACTATAGGAGGAATACCGCCCCTTCTATTAGATAAGAGCATACTCTCCTCCTCGTGTTATTAGACCAAGAATAATAAATTCATATCGTGGAGGATTGATTAAGTGGAATAGGATCAAAGTGGTTAAATAGGGTTCTTGAGAGATCGACTTGATAGTTCTCTATCAGCTTCCTGTAGGCAGATACAGGTTCCTCCTCCACTATGAGCCTTTTAACAGATCTTAAAAAGGTCTGATCGTCTATGTGGACTCCTCTTATGTACATGGGGAGTAGCTTTTGATCATAACTGAGGTATACTTCCTCTATTCGTCGTTTAATAGTATTACCACTTATGTACTTCCTACTGACTACGAACACATCTATGTAGTTGAGCACATCTGTAATGTCTACACGAGGCATTTTCTGCTCCATTAGATGTGCCATCGAGGATATGGCACGGAGCACATCGGTAGAGTGGAATGTGGTCAGAGCGGTTATACCCATTCTCCCCGCCTCGATCCAGCTGAACACCTCGTCTCCTCTGAGTTCACCTAGTACTATAATGTCCGGTCTCTCGTACTGCATTGCTATTCTAAGTAGCTTAGTGACATCATCGCCTATGCTCACAGGATAGGATCTGGAGATCGCTATACCCTTTGGAATTATAAGTTCTGGTACAGACTCCACTATACTAATCCTGAGCATGGGGTATAGAGTCACTAGTTCGTAGAGGAGACTATTGAGAAGTGTAGTCTTACCACTACCAGTAGGCCCTGTAAATACTATAACTTTACTAGAGAGGGCTAACATTATCAGTCTAACAGCTAGTAGGGGATCAGTACACTCATAGAGGTAGGGAATCCTCATTATCCTAGTGGCTGTAAGTTCAGGCTCCCCACTCGTAAGGGGGAGTTTTAAGATCAATCGCCAGTTGTCCAGTTCAGTATAGGCTACCGGGTTTTCAAAATTAAGTCGAACACCTGTTACTATAGCCAGATTAGAGACTATCTTATCCGCGTTGACATCTACATCTGGGAAGACCACTTTTAGCCTGCCCAGTCTACTATGGGTTATCCATACATTATCCCCCCTCATGAAGATCTCGTAGATCTCCGGATGGTTAACTAGTGGTGATAATACGCTCCATGGACTTTTATTCTCCTTAGGATACACGTATGCTACGCTTTTACTAAATGCTATCCTACCACTCTCCACCTCATCGAGTTTATCGTAGCTGTAGTCTACCTTTATCTCTATAGGCCTCTCTACTGGAGTAACCTTGATGATATTAGTCTTCTGTTTCAATCTCTCTCTGAGTTCTTCGAGTTTTTCCTCATCCCTTTGTCCACCTAATGTTCTTCTAAGCTCATCTATTAGGTCTTTCATCTATACCATCTCCAAGAGCTCCAATAACCTCTTGATCTTCTCCCTTTTCGCTATCAATATCTCTCTCTTCCTATCCAACTCCTCTATCTGTCTATCAATATCCTTTAGGATACCCGGTAGTCTTTCTATCCAAGAGGAATCATATCCTATCTCGTCAAGTACTTCCTTTAGCACAGAACTTAGAGTGATCTTAGGCGATTTTACCATAGTAGTCCGTGGTGTGCTAATACGAGTACGGATTGGAACCGTGGTCCCTCCAGTTGTAGTAGAACTAGACTTTACTTCCTCTCTCACAGATGTAAGTTTCGGTCTCTTTTCTTCCTCTTCTATCCTAGGCTCTACATACCTATTCTCGGCAATCTTTCTCGTGAAAATACCCTTTCTCTCAGCCATATACACCACCCATAGCCAGGATAGATCTGCACAGTTCAAGTAGAGAGTGCTGGAAATCTCTACTCAATTTTGAAAGGACTAGGCTTAATGTATCTGGTCCCATGAGCCTGACATAGGGATCGTAAGGTAGTGTAAGTATATCGCTTTTGAAGTACTTCTCCATATCCACTCTATACTCGGTGAATGATGGATGATACTCATTCAGTACAACTAACCTCCTAGCCTTACCAGTATACGCTGTCTTTACTGCTGATACTGCTGCCCTATAGGGTTTGGCTACGAGTATCACGAGATTCGATATGTCTACTATGGTATCGTAGAGTGAGCCCTGATAGGCTGGTAGATCGAAGATGATCAGCTGAAAGTAGTCCTCAAGCCTAGTCTTTGAGAGCTTTAAGTTCAGCATAGTCTCTATTCTCTCAAGACCACTAACAGGCCCTATATTAGGTATCATGAAGAAACCGACTTCTATACTACCTATCTTCACAGTATATTCTCCTAAAGCCCAGAGGTCACCTTTTAGAAAGTCCCTTAAAAAGGGAGGTTTAGGATTTCTCAAAAGCATCCTGGTGGAATTTCCATCAGAACCACAATCTACTAGAAGTACAGAATATCCAGCACCAGCTAGAGCAAGAGTACAGAGGCTTGATAGAGTAGATTTACCAGTACCTCCCTTTGATCCTGATGTGAAGGCTACCTTAAGAGCCAATATCACCACTAATTTAATTATTAAATAATAGTTTATTTATTTATCTCTTGCAAGCCTACGCCAAGATTTCAACTACTACAGTAACCTTCTCTGCGATTAGAGAGGATCCCATGTTTACAACGAATACCCTAAGACCATCCAAGACCGCTCCCACCGTACCAGGCTCTACTCTAATCTCTATAGGCTCATATTCCAACACTACACGATCTTCATGAACTTCTAGAGAAGTGCACCTTAATACGAACTTCCCTCCCTCCCAGCTAAGCATATCTAGCTCGCTTTCTCTAAGTGTTCTACTGAACACTTTGATCTCTCTTATAGAAAGAGAGCACAGGATCTTTAGATCCTCAAGGTCTTCAGTTCTCGTTAGGATTACTAGGCGCGCTTTTATGAAGAAGTGATCCACATCATCAAGGGAGCTTCTGATAGACCTGAGAGGTAGTGAGAGTACTTCTCCTTCGCTGAGGTAGATATTTGAAATTGAAGTAGTGTACTTTACCATAGCATCCTCGCTAGGAGTATACTCAAATACCATACCCGCTAGTAGTAAGGGTATTATCGATACCATACAGAGCATACTGATTATTCTCATACTCTCATTATCATAGTTCTTAAATTATTTAAAAGCGGAAAACGAGAGACGGGGTTTAGGATTGCACATTCATGTTCAATAGTTAAGTTCCAAGTTTAAATATCATATTTCTCACTTAATACTCATGAACCTAGAAGCCGCATTGAGGCTCGTAAAGAACTATGTGAAGACAACCTATGAGAAATGTCCCCTCCCCTCACATGGTATCGATCATGTCATGAGAGTACTCATGAACAGTGAGTGGATAGGTAAAGCTGTAGGTCTTGATGATAGTAGTATGAAGAAGCTCACAATAGCAGTACTACTACATGATATTGCAATAGCAGAAATGAAGAGTAAGGAGGATCACGCAACCTCTTCCGCCAAAATAGCTAGAGACATCCTAAAGGATCTCCTAGAGGAAGAGGATCTTAAGGAAATAGTAGAGGCGATAGAAGACCATAGCTGGAGTAAGGAGAGGAAGCCTAGATCTATCATAGGAGCCATACTTCAAGACGCTGATAGGCTCGATGCTCTAGGAGCTGTGGGAATATTCAGAGCGATATCCTATGGAGTGAGCACGGGTAAAGAATTCTACGATCCAAGTGATCCATTTTCAGAGAATAGAGAACTGAACGATAATAGGTACATTCTAGATCACTTCTATTCTAAATTACTTAATATAGCACATTATATGAATACATATATTGCGAAGAAAGAAGCAGAGAGGAGAATAAACTTCATGATCCTATTCCTCCATGAGTTGAAAAAAGAGCTACTACTAGGGAAAACTAAAGCTAAAAGAGAACCATGTTAATATAATGTCTCAGGTTTCATATCGCATAGTGAAGAACTATAGTTTAAATCATGATAGCATAAATGAGGAGTCGTCCACATCCGATCTTAAACTTAGAATTTCTCTACTTGAAGATCTGGTGGACCGGCCGGGATTTGAACCCGGGACCTCCCGCGTGCCAAGCGGGTATTCTTCCAGGCTGAACTACCGGCCCACCCTTTATTACATCAGTACTAGCATATATTTATCGCTTACGGAGTTCTGAAGACAAAAATAAACTAAATTAAAAGTAAACTTAAATAATATTAGTGAATATTTCCTAATACTGACAAACTTGAAATGAAAAACTATTAAATAGAATAAGGACAAAACCATGACTGTTTATTTTATGAAAAAGACTTAAAATATCGCTTCACTGTATAAAATATGATGAGAAAGAGAGTAGCGTATACGATAAACCCTCCTCTACTCCACCTACTTGTGAAAGTACCTAAGGGGGATCTTGGAAAAGTGCTTAAAATTCTCTCCCTTCATAAGGTCGTGGATCTCCATACTTATGGTGACTACATGGCCATCATGGTAATGGATCGTGAAGATACAATACATGAACTGAGAGCTAAGGGGTTCAGAGTGATAGAGAGGGTAGGAGAAGTAGAACTATTTCCCCCTATTTTCTTCGATAAACGAGCAGTGATCTTCTCTAGGAATACTTACGAGGCCTTTATAAAAGGGCTGAGAGATCGGCTAGGTTCAAGCTACAACGCACTCCTCTATCATATAGGAGCTGAAATAGGGAGGTACGTATGTGGAGTGCATGCTAAAGCCTCTAAATGGGATACGAGAACCCTAATAAACATTCTCAAAGGCATATTCGCCTTCTCGGGATTTGGCGTCCTTGAGGTCTATTTGAGGCGTAACAGAGCTACGATCAGAGTACATGATTGCTTTGAGTGTGAACTTATGAAGGGAGATTTTTCATCCCACTTCATTAGAGGTATACTAGCCGGTTGGTTCAGTACGATGTTCAAGACCGATATAACGTCGATCGAGGCTACCGAGATTAGGTGTATAGCTAAGGGAGATGCCTACTGTGAAATAGTCATAACGAGATCTAAATCCTGACTTCAATATTTTCAAAATAGCCCTTTCAATCCGACATCCACACTAGATTAAATAAGCGTATTCACATTTAGCCCACTCACACTATGTTAAAACTATTATATACTGTTCTACTTAAAATTAAAATAATGTACTTGATAACAGCACCCGGGCGTGTGTGCCTATTTGGAGAGCATATGGACTGGTGTAGGAGAGCCGTAATACCAGCTGCTATAGATATGAGGACCTTTTTACTCGCCTCGGGTAATAATGGACACTTTATAGAAGTGAAATCGTACCCTCCATTCACACCCTACGATCGTTTTAATCTAAACAATTTCAATCCTAGAGAAGGAGGGGATCTACGCTATGTTAGAGCAGTAGTGAAGGCAGCGCTTAATAGAGGATACAGAGTTAGGGGTATGAGGCTAAGGTTCATAAAAGCTGAAGAAGCTGGTAGGTTATCGAGTAGAAACTATCAAGACCTCCCCGTCAAGAAAGGGCTGTCATCTAGCGCCGCTATTTGCGTAGCCACAGCCACTTCTATCTATGTTGAGGTTGGAGGAGCAGATCTAGGATCCCATTCAACTCTAACTGAGATATCAGATCTAGCCTATACTGGAGAGAGGAAGATCTTGGGAATAAACTGTGGACAGATGGATCAGTACGCCTCATCCTTTGGAA
>CAZFTG010000056.1:6682-8034 GCA_964522205.1 uncultured Thermoproteales archaeon | reverse complement strand
CATTAGCAGTACCAATACAGTATACTTCAGACCATTAATTAATCTCTCTTTTGGCACTCTTTTCCTAATAATACTTTATAAGTAGAACTACTAGGTGTTAACGGTATAGCCATGAGATTTGGAATCCAGCCCCTAATGTTCAATGAAGTGATTAGATTTATTTTAAAAGAAGGCTTGGATACCTCTAAGTTCAATTTCCTAGAGACCAGTGAGAGAGTACTGAAAGAGGGATTTAAACACGTAGAGCTTAGTCTAGACGCTATGTACGTAGTGCCCACCTCCCTAGATAAAGAGATAATAAGAAAACTCATAGAATTAAAGGATACTCAGGGAATTAGCTATAGCGTCCACTTGCCGATATGGTCTATAGAGCTGACCTCACCTAATAAACACATACGAAGAGCCTCTGTAGAGTCCATAGTTGAGTCAATTAACATATCTAGTCCTCTAGAGCCAGAGTGTTACGTACTACATCTGACGGGAGCTCTAGCCGCGGAGTTTTCAAGACTTAATCTTCCTCCAGCAGCTAGGGGAATGATCAGTAACTACATATTATTGAGGGCTTCAGAGTGTATGGAAGAGATAATCTCTAAAAGTGAAGTATCTCCACAACTACTAGCTGTGGAAAATATCGAGTTTCCATTCGAACAAATCTATCCTGTGATAATACAGTATGATCTTTCAATATGCTTCGATGTAGGACATCTCTTAGCGGGATACTCTAACAGCATCTCCACTATAGAGTTTCTAAAGAACTACTGGGATCGTATAGTTGAGATACACCTACACGATGGCTTCCATAGAAAACTGAATGAGCATAGAATTGTCAAAGATCATCTACCTCTAGGAGAAGGGGATCTGCCCATAGAGGACTTCTTCAACTACCTACATGCCAGAGATTTCAAAGGCCCCTTAGTATTTGAACTGGGATTCGAAGATGCTAAAAAGTCCCTCAAGGTAATTAAAGAGAGGTGCCCTAACATTCGCATAGATTGAGGCATTATTAAATTAAATCTCCACCATGGACTTTCCCTATCTAATTTCTCGTGCTTTCACTAAGGATCTCTTAAGCGTGGAGCTCAGCTATCCCAAAGGCTATTAACATCATTTAAAGGAACCTAAATACGTCCTTGTAGGATAATGAAGTCCTATTATCACCTCCTCGTGTATGTATATTATTTCGAATAGGTTAGAGATTCTATCTCTTCTTCTATATCTGCTCCAGTCTATTATAAAACAAGCATCAACTACTCCTATAGTTATAGAACCACCGAGATCTTAGCTCTTATCCTTATCTCATCAAATTCGTCGACAGTTAGGCATGCGATTTTAGCGGCTACATACCTATCTCC
>CAZFTG010000056.1:0-6582 GCA_964522205.1 uncultured Thermoproteales archaeon | reverse complement strand
AATAAGTATACCTTAGTAAATCTTAAATATACTAAAGTATATCTAATTTGATGATAGATCTATCTCTCTATAGGATTCTGAGATATGCTAGAGAATTTGAATTTGTTAGGTTCAATGATCTGAAATCCGTTGTCAACAATCCTAAAACTTTGAGTAGAAAAATTAAGTTCCTACTGAACCATGGATTACTGACTAGGGGTAGAATAGGCTATAGAGTAACAGATAGAGGGCTTAAGGTTTTAAAGCTCATGCAGGAAATTCTAGAGCTAATCGGAGCTAGAAACGAGATTAGAATTATAAATATTGAAAGGATCCCCCACAAGTACTATGCTCCACTCGTGGAGAGATATAGTAGGCTTCTACTAGAACACTTTGGTAGTAGACTCTTGAGTATAGTCCTATTCGGTTCCGTCAGTAGAGGTGATTGGGGTAGAGATAGCGATATAGACCTACTGATAATTGTTGACGATTGGGACAATATGCCCATTTGGAAGAGACTAAGGGAATTATATGAAATTAGGGAGAAGCTCAGAAAGACAGGTGAGTACAGGTCTGCATTGGAGGCTGGCTATACTCCAGTAGTACAGCATTACCCTCTGGGTAGGAGAGAAGCTCTGAAGTTCCATAGGATATACCTCGACATAGTGCTAGATGGGATAGTAATCTACGATAGAGATTGTTTTATCTCCAGGATCATAGATACCCTAAGAGATAGGTTGTTAAAATACGGTGCTAAGAGAATCACTAAGCCCGATGGTAAATACTATTGGGTAATCAAGGAGATTAAAGCTGGAGAGGTTTATACTTTATGACTAGTGTCTCAAACATCGAACTAGCCTATAAAGCTCTAGCTAGAGCCCGTAGGTGGCTTCAAAGCGCATTTAGGGCTTTAGAGGATGAGAGATGGGACGATGTAGTATACTCAGCCCAGATGGCTGTTGAGCAATCGTCTAAAGGAGTACTTATAGCCCTAGGAATAGATTACCCCAGAGAACATGATATCAGCGATGTATTCAGTGAGCTGAGGAATAGAGAAGACCTGCCGAAATGGTTTAGAGATCTTATTCTAGATATGTCTAGAAGCATTGCTGAACTAGCAGAATTGAGGGGATTGGCTGGATACGGGTATGAAAAGGGAATTGATGTGGACTACTTTAAGGATTATGCACCAGAGGCCTACAGTATTGCAAAAGATCACGTAGATATATGTGAGAAGCTACTAAATGAATTATTTAAATCACCATCTGCATAGTAAGATTTCAATTCTAAACTTTTATTAAAGCCTACTGTAACAGAATAAAGATTATGCAAGAGGCATAAAGGAGAAAAACCGTGAACTATTATTAATTTACAGTAAGCCGTTAAGAGAAGATACTAGACATAACTTGAATAGTCTACCCTCTTACCTTGGGTGTTATTCTACTACCACTAGGACTTATATCCATGAAACTATACTGTGAAAATGATAGATTCTAAAAAGAATAAGGCTTATAAATAAGCCGATAAGACTAACGCTAGAGGTGGAAAAGTGGTAAGATTCAAACAAGTACTAGAAATCCAGAAGATCATGAAGAACATCGAACAAGTACGCAACATAGGAACTCTGGCACACGTAGACCATGGTAAGACTACACTATCAGATAGTCTATTAATGGCAGCAGGAATGCTCTCACCAAAAGTAGCAGGAAAAGCCCTAGCCCTAGACTACGTACCTATAGAGCAGATGAGACAGATGACGGTAAAAGCAGCAAACATAAGTCTATACCACGAGTGGAGTGGAAAACCCTATATAATAAACCTAGTAGATACTCCAGGACACGTAGACTTCACAGGACACGTCACGAGATCACTAAGAGTAATGGATGGTGCTATAGTAGTAGTGGATGCTGTAGAAGGGGTCATGACACAGACAGAGACTGTAGTCAGACAGGGTCTAGAGGAGAGAGTAAAGCCCCTCCTCTTCATCAATAAGGTGGATAGGCTAATCAGAGAGCTTCGTCTAGAGCCTAAGGAAGTTCAGCAGAGGTTTCTCCAGATAATCAAGGACTTCAATAATCTCATTGAGCTTTACGGTGAGCCTAGTTTTAAGGAGAATTGGAAGGTACATCCTCTAAAGGGTACTGTCGCCTTTGGTAGTGCTCTCCACAAGTGGGGTCTCACCTTTAAGCATATGTTGGATGAAGGGATAAAGTTCAGCTATATTGTCGATGCTTATGAACGTGGTTACTACGAGGAACTTGCTAAGGAGTTTCCCCTCTATGCTACTATCCTAGATATGGTAATCGAGCACATACCTAATCCCAAGGAGGCTCAAAAGTATAGGATACCCAAGCTATGGCACGGAGATCTGGATAGTGAGATTGGAAGGGCTATGCTCGAGTGTGATCCTGATGGTCCTCTGGTAATAGCTGTGAGTAAGGTGGTAGCTGATCCCCATGCTGGTCTCGTAACTACTGGTAGAGTCTTCTCTGGCACAGTGACCAAGGGTGAGGAACTCTACCTGATAGGAGCTAAGAGGACACAGAGAGTTGTACAGGTGGGCCTCTACATGGGCCCCTATAGGGAGGAAGTGGACTTCATAAGTGCTGGAAATATAGTAGCACTACTAGGACTAGATGCAGCGAGAGCAGGAGAGACTTGTGTTGACGTGGACTATTCAGAGGTTATGAGACCTTTCGAGAGGATGAGGTATATAACAGAGCCGGTGGTCACTATAGCCATAGAGCCTAAGAGAAGTAGCGACCTACCTAAGCTCGTAGAGACGCTGAGGAAAATGGCGATAGAGGATCCAACACTTAAAGTATACATAAACCAGGAGACCGGAGAATACCTACTCAGCGGAATGGGAACCCTACACCTAGAGATAGCTCTATGGGATTTAAAGAGGAGAAGTGGAGTAGACGTAGTAACCTCACCACCTATGATAAGGTACAGAGAGACTGTAAGAGATGAGGGTCCAGTATATGAGGGTAAATCCCCTAACAAACACAACAAATTCTACGTCAATGTAGAACCATTAGATGAGACCACTCTAGAACTACTGGCTAGAGGAGAAGTATATGATGAGCAGGACTGGAGGGAGAGAGCTAAGATACTGAGAAAGGTGGCAGGATGGGATACTGATGAGGCTAGAGGGATATGGTCAATAGATGAGAACTTTAATATCATGATAAACCTAACATCGGGAGTACAGCACCTGAGAGAGGTAAGGGATACTCTCATCTCTGGTTTTCACTGGGCAGTCGAGGCGGGACCACTGGCTCAAGAGCCTATAAGGGGTATCAAGGTCATCCTCAGGGATGCGGTAATCCATGAAGATCCTGCCCACAGAGGACCTGCACAAACTATGCCCGCAATAAAAAATGCGATCTTTGCTTCATTCCTATCTGCTAGACCCACTCTTCTTGAACCTATTCTGAAGATAGATATTAAGATACCTCAGGACTGGGTTAGTGCTGCTCTTGGTATATTAACTAAGAGGAGGGGTAAGATTCACGATATGAAGGAGTCTGGCCTCCTGTTCCATATCTCTGGAGAGATACCTGTCTCAGAGACTGTAGGTCTCTCTGATGATATGAGAGAAGCTACTAAGGGCAAAGCCTTCTGGAGTACACAATTCTTAAAATGGGCTCCAGTTCCTGAATCTATGTTAAAAGACTTGATCCTAGAGCTACGTAAGAGAAAGGGCCTTAAGCCTACTATCCCTAGACCCGAGGACTACGTGAAACCATACTAATTAGCTTGATAATATACCTTTTAGAGTATTACAGAGGGCTATCTTACTTATCCTACATATGAGTTTTAATGAGGATGGTAGCATTAAGATCATGCTAGTTGTTCAGCCTCCCATATCAATCTAACAGAATGTCCACCTATAAGCAGATATCTCTAAGCCCTTCTTCCTCAGGCTCATTAACATTCTTCCCTATGTAGAGAATATTCACCTCGTAGTTTTACTTAGAGTAACGTGGAGTACCTTTGCACTTACTATATACCCCAAATTTATATCTTTAGGTGAGAGCATACCAGCTGCTACATGCCTCATGAAGTCTCTCATACAACTCTCATGTTCATAGAAGACTATTGTTTATAAATACAGATGCGAATATCTAGGAGGAGTACGTAATGGAAGAAAATACTCATATCGTAAAGATCATAGAATTGGTAGGATTATTTCGAATCTAAGCTTAGAGAGTATACCTCTCAACTACCTTTAAGTATTTTTAAACTGTCTAGCTCATCGAATGTTAGGCTTAGAAGTGCTTCATAGGTACCACTTATCTTCTCCAGTATTACCTGTCCTCTTGTGAGTATGTGGTATCTAAGGGTTGATGCTATTTTGTCCATTGGCACTACATCCACTGGTAGTTTAAGCTTTTCTTCTAACTTAACTGAAATCTCTATTATATCTTCTAGATCTATTTTGGGACCGTATACAGCGATATCTATATCCCTAAAGCTATTTAACTCGATGAAGCTTCCAAAGATTATCGCAAGAGTTACTCTATTGTCCTTTTCTAACGTACCTTTAATCTCTTCAATTATTTTCCTTCTATTATATTCATCTATTTTATAATATTTGAACTTTTTATCAAATAACATGGGATATCCTCTTAAGAAATCTTTGTATATTTTTAAAGTCTTTTTTCACAGTATTGTATATCTTTTCATCGTCAATCGTCCAGTACCTGTGTATGAGGAGGTTTCTAAGTTTAACTATGTTTACTACATCTCTATACTCGTCCCCTATTAATAGCTGATTGTCTCTGAGTACTTGGAGAGCGTGTATCGGAGTCTCTGGTCTAGTGTTAAACATTCTCCTAGCTATGTGAAGTGCTAGTGCTATCAGGGCTTCAGCTATAACTATGAGGTGATATCTAATAGCGTACTTTTCAACTGTATTCACTCTATCATATGGTTTATTTGTAGCATCTATTATAGCTGAAATAGTCTTATTGATCTCCTGAATCAGTTTATGTATGTACTCTCTATTTATACTCCCCATTCACCTTCGTGATACTTAGAGTACGAGAGATTAAAATCTTATGAGAGTAATGATTAAGTATGTGTTGCTCTTAGTAGAAATAACTGCAATTAGAGTTTGAATAGACTGCTGATAATCATTAGTGAGCTTTAAGTAGAGATTAATCGAGAGCCGTCCTGGAAATGAATGGATGCTTTATGAGCTAATATGAAAGACCTTGACTTGTAATGCTTATTATGTCTATTAGTGAATCCTTCAATACCTATGTATACAACTTTACAAAGCTAATGTAAAGTGAAGATTAGCGATATTGATGAATTTGAATAGTATTCACCGAAGAGATAGAACACAATTAGAGTTTTATTCACTATAGTTATTCGCTAAATAAAATATAATTAATAAATGTGAGAGCCTAAATTAGGCATGCCCGTCTAAATTAGGTATACTATTGGTATACTAAAAAGCCTTAAATATAATTTAATTGGTATACATTGTGGTATACTATGAGTGTAGTGAGCTTTAAGGTTAGGCGTGAGATTAAGGAAAAAATGGAGAGGTATAAGGACAGAGTTAACTGGGCTGAGGAGCTCAGGAGGTTTGTCGAGGATAGAATACGCAGACTTGAGGCTGAAGAGAATATTAGAAAGGTTATCGCAATCCTCGAGAAGATGCCCATAGAGGTACCTGAGGGATTTGCAGTACGATCTGTGAGGGAAGACCGTGATAGTGGTTGACGCTTCCGCACTAGCCACGTTCATTCTTAAGGAACCAGGTTGGAAGGTGATGATAGAATACATAAAGTACTGTATTTCAGTAGATCATATACTTAAAGAGGTATCAAATGCTATCTGGAAAGCACATACTGTAAGAGGAATTATTGATGAGAGCATAGCAAAAGAGCTCTATAACTTACTCAAATTGCTTGTAGGTATAAATCTCATTTTAGAGCCTGAAGAAAAGTACTTAGATAGAGCATATCAGATTGCATTAAAGAGTGGTATCACAGTATATGATGCACTGTACATAGCCCTAGCTCTAGAAAGGAAACTGCCATTGCTATCTCTTGATAATAGGCAAAGGAATGTTGCAAAATTATATGGACTGACATGCCTCCCACTTTAAGATGAGTTCACAAGTTCTAAAGTAGAAGACAGACTAAATCTTACAACTATATCCAGGGAGATAAGTCGCATGTAGGACTGTGCTATTAAATTCTCTTTACCAATCTAATCCTCAACTTACTATTAGTAGCACATTTCTCTAGCTTTGAGTATAGAAAAGTATATCTTATTACTCTTGGCTCTAGCATCATCTAGTCCCTCAATTTCTACATAACCACCATATGATGAAACTATACTCTTTATAGTTTTAATATGAATATTTATTTTATGACTTAGATCAGATCCTCTACCCCAGCGTAGAGTCCCCCTTTCAGGATCTAATACTGCTATACTAGCTAATCCATAGTCTATCTTTTCCTCGGGTGCTGTAGTGAATAAGAATAATGTGGGTATCTCTAATGCCATTACAAATTGTAGAACTTCCTTTATCTCTCCTATCGAATGGGCATAATCTGTTATCATAAACAATGGCTTTTT
>CAZFTG010000055.1:0-8324 GCA_964522205.1 uncultured Thermoproteales archaeon | reverse complement strand
AGTAGTAGTGATAATCCTAGCACTAATAGCATGGAGAATACTAAAACGCTAACCAAGTAGAGTGGAAAAACTAAGGCACAATACAGAGAAACATATTTTACCTCAAGACCTTAGTAGTATTAGATGATGAACCATTGCAGCACAGAGCTGTGACGAGAAGGTTTCCGGGCTGATACTCCTGTTGAGGTTTCCAATATGACCTCTCTTATAATAGCTGATGCCCACTGCCATATAAACCCGAAGAGAGGTATAGGTATAAGCACTATTGCTAAGAGATTTAAGAATGCAGGAGGTTGGTATCTTGGTATTGTAGCTCTTTCACCTAGGCATCTAGGTATTAATGAATTTTCTATTAAAGCCTATGAGAAGTGTTTCAGAATTACTAGTGACTACTGTAGAGAGCTTAATGAGATGGGTATAAAGTATACAGTACATGCAGGTTTTCACCCAGCTGAGGTGGATTACTGGTATAAACAGGGTAAATCACTAAATGCGATAAAATCCCTAGGTTATAGTGTACTAGAGCTCGTAAGAAAATTGATCTTAGAAGGAGTTATAGACGGTATAGGTGAAGTAGGAAGGCAACACTATCCGACTATGAACTGTTGCTTAAGGACTGCTGAAAGTATACTCTCGTACTCTCTTGAGATAGCTAAAGAGCTAAAAGTGCCCGTTCACATTCATATGGAACAAGGAGGTAAAGATTCTATAGAGTTCTTAAACTCTCTAGTTAACTCGCTAGGTATCAGTAGAGATAGAGTGATACTACATCACGCAACTGTAGAGGAAGTGAGATTTGCAATTGGACATGGTATTATGACTACAGTCCTTGGTAGATATACTCACCTACGAGAGGTAATAGAATTAGAGCCTAAATATCTAGTAGAGAGTGATTATCTAGATGATCCTAGAAGGCCTGGAGCTGTAATAGTACCATGGGCTATAGCTAAGTCTTGGAGAAGATTACTAAATGAGGGACATGTAGACATAGACTATGTATTTAGAATTAACGTAGACAACATATACAGGTTATATGGAATTCAGCCATAAGCCGTGGGCCAATTTCCAAGCGTTTCTTCTGAATTTGAGCTCATAGATCGATTAATTCCATTTTTTGATGAGAGTCTCCATATGTTTTAGATCTTTAACTTCTACTATTTCGAAGAATTTCTCTAAAGCATTTTGTCTCTTAAACCTATGATCTGCTAGTACTATAAGTGGATTCGAGGATGGATCTCTAGTAACCCTACCAATACATTGAATAGTTGTTAGGAGCATGAGTATCTCACTAGCTAAATTCCTAGCCTGATCTTCAGTAAGTCCTGCTCTAAGGTAACTATCCGTTAATCTCCTTATTACCTCTGGTGTTAGATATGGTGCGCCTAGTATCACCACTACATCTGCAGGTATATCAACACCTTCACTATACCTTCCTCTAGCCTTTAACATGAGTATTCCACTCCAGTCTTTAGGGAGAATTTCCACAAAGTCTGCCTCTGTTTTCAATAATTTTACTACTCTCCATGAACCGAAAGCGACTACCCTGTGGAACTTTCTTCTCAGAAGTCTCAGAAGTTCTCGGAATTCTCTTAAATTAGATGCATCCTCAAACTCGCCATACTTTGTCGTCAGGAAGTCCAATATCACAGCTTTACGTCTTCTATATGGTACTTCAATAACTTCATCTGGTTTAAGTATATTGAGTAGTTCTGGGAATAGTGTACCACTGAGGAGTACAGAGGGGCTGGGTATGCTTATTTTAGTAGCATTAAAACCTATTAATTCATCTCCTTCCTTGTATAGTACATCGCTTTTCAATACTCTAAGAAGACCGCCTATTTTCGTTTTGACACCAGCATCTAGATACTCTATATAGGCTCTGCCTACCTCCCGTACAGTTCTTTCACTCAAAAATAGTAGTGGGTCTACAATGCCTTCATCAAGATCTCTTAACCATCTGTAAAACCTCTCCACCTCATTAATACTACTAGTGTGCACTAAGGGGCTCTTTTTTAACTCTGCTATTATGTCGTTTAGTCTATCTACTCTAATGCTAATCTCTCTTGGCTGTACTATGTTATGAGCTTCATCTATGACTACACACTTTACATTCCTCTTTCGCCTGTAGTAATTCTGTACTATAATGTCTCCATTGAGTAGTTCCTGAGCATAATATGGGCATATCTTCAATGGTCTAAGATAGTCTATAAGTTGTAGGTACGTATTGACTTCCACTAACTCTTTAAACTTGAGATTCAAGTAATACTCGCATTTATATCTCGCTCTTCTACAGTATTCATAGACATCATCTTGTTCTATTTCACCTTCTAATACTTTTAGACAGCATTTCTCCTTTCCAGCTAGTACTACACTACGTAACTTTATTCTCTCTGCATCCGTGAGCACTCTATCTCCTATGGATAGGCTTCTAACGAGCCATAGTGCGGGTAGAAGTCCAGACGACTTTAATGCTATGAGAGTGACTATGGTCTTACCCCATCCAGTAGGTGCTGAGAGTGCTACCCGCTTACCTTCACTTATGTACTCGGCTATCTGAAGGGATATTCTAGCCTGCCCTCTTCTCGGTATAAATCCGGACTCCAGCCATATCTTAGTCAGATCGGACATTTCAGTCTACCTTAGGAATCTTTATTTTTTTCCACTTATTGTCCATAACTGAATACAACATGGCCTCTCCTATCCTTAGATCTAGAACGTCTACGGGAAGTCCTAGTGAGTATACATCTCTCTTAGCTCTAGGCCCCAGATTATGTATTATGAGGTTATGTTGCATTAGTATCTGGAAGAGATACTGGTAGATAGCAAATACCTTAATGCCGTACTTTCTGAGCTCCATTAACATAGTTAGTGTAATAGGTAGCTGATCGGGAGCCATATGGAGCTGCCATGCCTCTTCAACGAAAATGCAAGTATTATTCATCTTACCATCTATAGCTAATGCGTAGACCATTGCTAGCATCATAGAGAGAGTAATCCTCTTTTCAAAGGGTGGTAAGTATGATAAGTTTATTACTGCATATTTTAAGTATTCACTCTTAATATTCTCATCCACTAGCACTCCTGCCCTTCTTAAGGGTATTAGCCTTCTAAGTGCTGCTGTAGCTCCTAGATCTCTTCTAGCCTCCATAGCTTTTAAAGCCGCTATCAGTTCACTCCAGTTCTCAGCCTCGGATACAGCCTCCATAACAGAGTAGCCTATCGCTATTCCTCCGCTAGTAGGTCTGAGGGTCTCCTCAAGTACTGTGGGTAGTAATTCCCTAACTAGGTCATAGGGTATTAGGGGGTAGTAGTTAGGTAGACCATGTATCCTATGTTCTCCACTCCAATCTAGCACTAGCACTCTCCATCCAGTTCCAAGAGCACATTTTGCCAGGAATCTAAGGGTATTACTCTTTCCACTGCCCGTTCTTCCTACTATTAGTGTATGCCCGTCTCCTAAGAGTAGATTTTTAGTCCATACCGGAATTTTTAAGCTTCTTAGACCTATGCTTAATCCCCTACCCCATATATTTTTGGGAGGATCATTTTTAAGCGGAAAATAGGATTCTCTCTTTTTCTCAATTTTATGCTTATTATTATTCTTCTTCTCTTTACTTCTAATGATTGTATTAGCCAATTTCTCTATTTTTTCAATGTACTCTTTCCTCAGTCCCAGGAATATTCCTCTAAACTTTCCTCCTACATAGACCTTGGAGCTTGTTCTTCCCAGTGCTCTAGCAAGTTGACTACACTCTATAACTATAGCTCCTACTCTACAGTTTTCACCACCTATATTGAAATCGTAGACTCCATTCAATTCTATTATCACCAGTCTATTTCCATCCGATCTGAGCTTAAGAAATCTAGATGTATTTGGTGCTATTATCTCATTTAAGAACTCATGCTCAATATCACAATGTGTAACTTTGGCTCTTGCGTATCCTTTTAAGTGTATATAGACTTGAGTATTTACTAGAGGCACTCTACTAAATCCTCCTATAAGGTAAACTTTAGCATCAAGAGGAATCTTACCTAATGCAGGTCCTGTCATTATAATTTCATTTAGATTTATACAGCTTAAACTTGATTAGAACTGTATTTCTGTATATATCCTCCGAGATAACCTAATCGAATTTCTCTCTTGATCTAAGGGATTGTATGAGGTCTTCTAGTAAGGAGTACGTCTTTATGGCTTCCTCTCTACTCAACACGAATATGGTATCTACATGACATGAGATTACTTGAGTTATATTTACTCCATTTCTCCATAAAAGTGATGTTATGTAAGCGATTACTCCAGGAGTACTCATGATCTCTTCAGGGCTTGTGAGTACTACTGCTGATTGGTCTAGTACTAAATTCAATAAACCTTCTTTACCTACTATCTGTAGGATCTTAGGATAGCTCTCCCTATCCACTACTAGAGTTACTTGACCTATTCCTTGAGTAAACTGAAAGAACCTATATTCTCCTATCCTATCTATAATCTTTGGTATGGAACTCCAGAGATCTCTTTCATCGAATGTAGCAACTACAATATCACTTTTGAGTTCAATAGAGCTTTTAGCTAATATTTCCATTACCTTGTCTTCGTAGAGCCTCATATGAGAGGTAAGTTTTTCTAAATACCTCATTAATCCCATTCTTATAGCATCAACGGATACTCTTTTACCCATCTCTAATTCTATTTCCCTCCTCAGAAATCTAGCTACCTCAGTATAGTTTACAATTCTCAATTTTATGGCATCAAGTATGCTAGGATGTCTATTCAATACTTTACGAAGTATTCTCATAGTACTATTCTTTTCCACCATGAGTTCCGAACCTCACTCTACCTAGTATTAAATATAGTCGTAAGTCCTCCGTGAGGGTTATACTTCCTCCAAGCCTAATACCTAGAAGTGATGCAAGTACTAATGACTTAAGTGGACTGCTTAGTGCCTCATAGCATGAGCGGGAGAATACTTTAATTTTAGTCTCTCCTATAACTAATTCCTCACCCTCGGTTAACAATCTTACTACTTTATCCCCTTCAAGTAGTACAGGATCTTTAAAACCACCTATGAGTTTGTACACTTTATCTTTTAGGGGAATCTCCATCTTTGAAGCCCCACCCAAAATTAAGCTTATCACATCTATGAAGTTCCTGGGTAGAACAGCGAAGAAGTAGGCACGGGGGAGGCTTTCATCCATATTAGATATGAAGCCTAGTAGCCCAAGTAGTTCATCTAGCAGTACTTGAGGATCGACTGGACCATAAGTGTTCATTAATTCCCTTAGGACCTTATAGTCCTTATCGTACTTATTCCTTATCAGATCGAGTAATTCTAGGTAGTTTTCTCTAAAGAATATTGTCGATACCTTATCAAAATGAAGTATCTCATAATCTCTAGTCACCATTACGAAGATAGGCAAACCTCACCACCCATGCTCAGGATCTTCAATCTACACACTATTTAAATATGTCCATATAAATCGATTACTATGTAAGAATTTTCTCCTTTAGAGTACGACTATCGTCGAAGATCTCAACAACTTATGCTAAACTTTATTAGCATTTAGACACTATACTAGGTGTGGAATCATGGGAGATCTACTACAAATATCGTTAAATTTACACGATATAATTTATGATGCCATACTAGCAACTCCCACTTTAATATGGGTCCTAGTAGTTACCGGGTTCATATCAAAGATCTTCTATGAGAAGGTTAAAGAAAGGGTTAATGACCACTGGGTAGCTGTATACTATACTAGAAAACTCATTCACGTACTAGCAGGTGGAGTTGCTGCAATAATAGTCTACTTCTTCTTTAAGGAGCCCCTACTTCCTTTAGGTCTCGGGATGCTGATGGCCCTACTCACATACCTTCCTCATAAAACAGGCAAGCTCATGTACTGGTTTCAGGATCCCAATAATATTGCTGAGGTGTATTTCTGTATTGCCTGGGGGTTGTGTGTAGCATCAGCATGGTACATAGATAGAAGAATTGGGGTAATACCAGTACTCTTCATGGCATTTGGAGATGGAGTTACGGGGGTTATAAGGAACTATCTATTCAAAAGGAGAGTTAAACATTGGTCTGGTAACTTAGGTATGTTTGTTACATGTACTATTATTAGCTTACCACTAGCGGGTATTATAGGAATACTGGCCGCTGCTACATCAAGTATCATAGAGATGTGGGAGGGAATCGACGATAACATAAGCGTACCCCTAACATCTTACGTACTCCTACTCCTGGCTAAACTCTGTGGTGTACTCTGAGTTACTTCAATTACCAGTATAGTTTAATCCACCTAAATAGTTATATGGTAGTAGTGAAAGTGCATCAGAGTAGAGGATTGAGGATATGGTGGAAATCAGTATGGATAAATACCTTCGAGTGATTGAGGATATAAGTAGGATGAAAATACATAGCTCAACAAAAGCTGTATTTAAAGCACTAGATATTCTCACTGATATAGTATTAGAATCCGAAAATATTAATACATTGATTGAAAGTTACTCAAAAATAGCATTTAATTTAGTTAAAAGTAGACCGGCATCTGCACTTATGTCAAATACCATAAGAAACTTCACTCTTAGGATAAATAGTCTACTCCAACGAGGAGGACTAGATCTAGTGAAATATAGAGCTGTAAAGGAATCCGAGGAACTGAAGAATGATATAAGATTAAAGAATAGTATGGTAGCAACCATAGCCTCAAGGAGAATATCCGATGGAAATACTATAATGACCTATTCATACAGTACAGTAGTGAAGATGGCGTTAGCTAAAGCACTCGAAGAAGGAAAGCAAGTAAGGGTCTACATACCAGAATCTAGACCAGGTTCAGAGGGTTTAGAGATGGCTGAAGACTTATCTAAAATAGGAGCTGAAGTTATAGTATTTGTAGATTCAGCTACTAGGTACATGATGAAAGATGTGGATATGGTACTGATAAGCTCTGAAGCCATTGCTGCCAATGGTGCTGTTGTAAATAAGGTGGGTACTTCACTCATAGCACTAGCAGCCCATGAAGCTAGAGTCAGGGTATTCGCTTTAGCCCCAACATTAAAGTTTTATCCGGGAACATTCCTTGGAGAGCTTATAGAGCTTGGTAGAGCTGAACCTAAATCCTTCATTAGAGAAGAGGTTGTTGAAGAATTAAGAGGAGTAGAAGTTCATGCTCCAATCTTTGATGTAACACCGCCCGAATATATTGATGCTATAGTTACTGAAAGAGGATTAGTAGCTCCACAAGCTGTTGTCTTCATAATAAGGGACATGTATGGATGGCCACCTAAAATACCCTCACTAGAGGATGAGTTAAAGAGAATGAAGAGTATAGGTGGTCTAATATGATCCCTGAAACAGTGCTCAAGTTAGCTGAAGACATAAGGACTATGAGGATAAGAGGAGCTGGTAGAATAGCTAGAGCTGCTGCGAGGGGACTTGCAGAAGCAGCGTCGTTATATACTGGAAAGAGTCTAGAGGAATTCAACAATTACATAAAGAATGTGGCTAGGCTACTCAAAGAGACTAGACCTACTGCGGTATCATTACCAAATGCAATTTCCTATATTCTATCGAGATATGAAAAAGATCTAGATCGCATAGGAGGAGTAGATGAGGCTAGGGAGTCTATAATTATGCATGCTAATGAATTTATAAAATATTCATTAGAGGCTGTAAAAGAGATAGGAATTATAGGATCACACATGATACTCTCAGGAGAAACTATACTTACTCACTGTAATAGTAGTGCAGCTCTCGAAATAATACTGAGAGCCTTTAAAGATGGTAAAGATATTAGAGTATTCGCTACTGAGACTAGGCCTCGGTGTCAAGGTTACATAACAGCTAGTATACTAAAAAGGAATAATGTACCGACAGTGCTTATACCCGACTCAGCTGTTAATTATGTGATGAAAAAAGTTGATAAGGTTATTGTAGGAGCGGATACTATTACTGCCAATGGTGCTGTTGTAAATAAGGTGGGTACTTCACTCATAGCACTAGCAGCCCATGAGACCTCCTCATACTTCATAGTAGCTGCTGAGACCTACAAATTTAGCCCTGTAACAGTACTAGGTGAACTAGTAGAAATAGAGGAAAGAGATCCCAGAGAAGTATGTTCAGAAGAGCTTCTAAAGTATGAGAACATAATCGTTAGAAATCCTGCTTTCGATATAACACCACCAGAATACGTAGATGTACTCGTGACCGAAAGAGGATTAATACCACCTCAAGCAGCAATACTCGTCTTAACAGAAGACTATGGATGGATTATCGCAGACCGTATGATAAAGCTAACTAGTGCACTCGAGGATTAAAAGG
>CAZFTG010000054.1:0-8363 GCA_964522205.1 uncultured Thermoproteales archaeon | reverse complement strand
ACAAGTGGACTAGACGTAATTCATGCAGTATATGTTAGAAGGTTAATAAAGGAATTCGCTAGAAAACATAGGATAACTATATTATTATCTAGCCATAATATGTTAGAAGTAGAGTACCTATGCGATAGAGTGGCACTCATAAATAAAGGTAGTATAATAGAAGAAGGCAAACCTGAGGAACTTAAGGAAAAATACTCAGCAACCAATCTAGAAGAAGTATTTATTAAAGCTGTGAGGGGGAGTGTAATATGAGAGGACTTAACGTGCTAATCAAGAAGGAGGTAAAGGAGCTTATAAGGGACCCTAAGATCTTACTGGGTATGATACTGGCTCCACTCATAATGTTTCCCGCAATGGGACTTCTCATGAACGTTACTATGAGGACAGCTATCGAGAAGGGCATGGAGAGGATAACGCTTACCATGATGGCTTTGGATGAGGGTACTTACACAGATATGTTAAAGAAATACCTTATAGATAATGGTGTAGAACTTATCGAAATACCTGAAAAGGAAATAGATATCGCAATAAATAAGAGTGTAGAAGTTGGAGCAACAGCGTTAATAGTAGTGCCAGAGGAGTTTTCTGCAAACATCGACCTAGGAAAAAGAGCTAATCTCAGGGTTTACTCCATCCTAAACTCGATAAGCTTAGCTGAAAGTGCTAAACAGAGTAGAGTCTCTGCACTATTAGAGGGGTTCAGTAAAGAATTAAGTATGATGCTTATAGAGCGAGGTATGCCTGAAAGAGATCCTGAAGTAGTACTGAGACCACTGGTAAGCAACTATATATCTGTTTTGAGAGGAAAGAGAATAGAAGCTCCTCCTCAGTTCCTATTTTCACTTATGACCTCACAATTCATGATGCCCTGGTTAGCTTTTATGGTACTAATATCCGCTGCAAATCTCTCAGCAACCTCCATGGCTATGGAAAAGGAGGAGAAGACTCTTGAAGTGCTCATGACCTTACCAGTAAGCAGGTTTACGATACTATTGAGTAAATTAGCGGGTCCATCAATAGTAGCATTACTAGCATCACTTTCCTCTATAGCTGGGTTTAAGATATACATGGACTTTATGATATTCAGAGCTGAGATCGGAGACGTATCAGTGAAAATTAACATGCCCACTGAGCCTAGCACAATGTACCTATTGTATACAATGATAGGAATCACCTTCTTCCTATCCATAATGGCTACACTAGCATTAGCACTAGCCCTCTCCGTCTTTACACAGGATGTACGTAGTGCACAACAACTAGTAGGAAATGTACTAGTACCTTTAATGATAATACCAAGCATAGTACTCATGTTCATAGAACCAGAAATGCTACCACTTCCAGTGAGAGTTTTCATATACGCAATTCCCTTCTCCTATCCCACTCTCATATTGAAACATGCTATTTATCAGGAAGTATCCATGATAATACTACCGGGAATAGTATATCTATGCCTCTTTACCCTCATAGTACTATACTTTACAGCGAAGCTTTTTAGTACTGAAAGAGTGATAACCGCTAGAATAACACTATTCAGAAGGAGATCTCGAAGAGGAGTGGAATAGTCATTCACTAGGTATTAGTAGACGTCCACAGTTAGGGCATATCACATGTATGTCCTCCAATGGAAGCTCGCTTTTACAGTAGGGGCACTCCCTAGCCCCAGGTACACGAGCTTCCGTCATCTCCACTACTGCTTCTGGTATGCGTTTTTCAAATTCCGTGTGCACGATTTTCTTGAGGAGTTCCTCTAATCCTCTTCCTGTCCTCCTAATTGCTACTATCATAGCGATTATACTCAGGACTGTGGATATCACACTAAATGTTAGTGCTAGGATTACCATTTGATCGGTTGTGAGCTCTACCTGAAGTATAGTGATCAGTCCATTATGGATTATATCATGCATCATAGCTTGGGCCCCTCATCACCTACTATGAGCGTAGCTCAGTATATTTAAGCTTTATAGTTATTAAATATATAAAGCGGGGATACTGAACATGAACAAGAAACCTTTAGTCATAGGATCTACGATAGATCCAGCTAGTATGAATATAATAAACTCCCTATTAGAGAAGTCGAGTTTTAGACTAAGAGAAGGATTTAGAAAAGACATGATATACTACTCGGGGAAGGAATTGGATATATGTATAGTGAGAAAAGAACTAATACACTTAGAGAGATTTGACGAACTAGTAGAGGCCAGTATGTTTATATTCGCGAGTAGACACGAATCTATCTCTGGCTTCAAAACACTATCAGCTCATACTCCAGGAAACTGGACGAGTGAAGCAAAATTCGGAGGACTTCCAGGGGAACTATGTATTTCTCCTGCAAACGTCCTCACGAACATGATCAAGCTCCTCTATGAATACAGGCTAGAAGAATGGCACACAACATATGAGGTAACACACCATGGACCCTACATAGAAAATACCCCTACAGTTTTCATAGAGATTGGGAGTACTGAAAAGGAGTGGAGAAGAAGAGAAGCTGGTGAAATCATAGCCACTGTCATTCTTGAGGTGCTTAAAAAGAGGTCAAGAAGACCAGCTGCAGTAGCATTTGGTGGTCCACATTATGCTCCCTCTATAACTAAGTATGTTCTAGAAGAAGGGGACATAGCTATAGGTCATATATCACCAAGGTATGTTATAGACGACTTGACTAAAGAAATAGTCTTTAAGGCTTTTAAGAGAACTCTAGAAGAAGCCAATATAGCAGTAATGGATAGAAAGGGGCTTAAAAAGAGGCATAGAGATAAATTAATCCCATGGTTTGAGGAGTTGGGAGTGGAAGTAGTAAAGATATAGGACATTTCATCAAATAGATCTTAGTAGGGTACTCTTAAAATCTGATATACAATCCACTATGGAGGATAACCATAGACTTCGTTCAAGTCTCCTCCTCATATGGACATCTACAGCTATTTTCTCCAGTCTTTCTATTCTAAAGGAGAGTGGAGGATGTACATCCCATCTTAACCACGCATTTAACCTTCCATGTACACTTCTCTCTCTGATAAGCCTCCTTAATCCTATTTTCTTCAATGCATTAGCAAGTTCTTTGCCTCTACTAAGCCTTAAAGCTGCTTCACTGTCGGCCCTGGCCTCGACAAATTTACCTATGAAAAATAATAAAGTGAGGGATAAGAAGAGGTAGAGGATTTCAAGAAGTGGAACTGTGAAAAATATATACCAGAATTTATAAAATACGAATATTCTTAGGAGATATTCTACGGAGGATAATATATAAAAGGTTATTGTATCATGGTTTCTTAGATGACTTGCCTCATGAGCTAATACTGCTTCTATTTCTTCCTCATTTAACTGGGTCAATAGCCCTGTAGTTATCAGTAGCCCAGAATAACTGCTAATAGCTCCTGTAGCGGCGGCATTTGGGAGTACCATATTAGCTATTATTATCTTTGGCATTCTAAGCTTGAACTTTGAGAAGACTCTTTCTACAATATTAAATATATCAAACTTTTTTATGACTATATCTTCTTCTGGGATTTCAACTCCATAATCTTTGAGTAGAGCTTTAACATAATCCTTATCGACATCTTCACCCCTAGAGACTCTCTCTAGGTAAATTCTCCTCTTAAATTCGAATCTATGAGGATAGAAGAATTCCTTTAGTAATTTTGGATATATGTCTAAGGGGGCTCTAATACCAACCAGGTACACGTATCTATTGTCCCTACTGAGAACCCAATCGCCAAAGCCCTTTTCTATGATCTTGGGAGCTATGAATAGAATGGGTATTTGAGATAGTACTAACACATATGGTGTCCAAGATCTGAAGATGAGCCATAGTGCATAGAATATTATCAGTGAGAGAGCGAAG
Organism: uncultured Thermoproteales archaeon; assembly: GCA_964522205.1. Lineage (GTDB taxonomy): Archaea > Thermoproteota > Thermoprotei > Thermofilales > B20-G17 > B20-G17. The sequence goes on along the minus strand of CAZFTG010000054.1, from coordinate 4,519 downwards.
AAGACTACCATATTGCCAAAAAATAGCTTCCCAAAGAACTTATGTGTAGTAGTCTCGTATTTTGGTGGCGCAATATCCATTTTTGGAACAAAGGCATAGTATACTACACCTTTACCCTTAGTCTCAAAGTACACCACAGTGATCCAATCCAGCAATCTGGCTATCTCGTATACAACTCTCGTGGATACCCCCTCCTCAGTAGATATCCTATACCAAGGGTTAGTGCTGGATACTACTAGGACATCCGTACTTTTACCATTTACAGAAACTCTGAACAGTAGAGCTGGAAGCCCTTCATAAAAAGACTTCATGGAGAATGTCACTTTATCGCCTAGGTAGTCCTTAATACTTTCGATAATGAACTCTAGATAGCTATCGTATTCCTCTTCACGGAGAGTGATCTCATCAAATCTTCTACTTATGACTATTGATTGCACTTATACTACCTCTGATAGTTAAACCGTAGGCCTATTTATTTACTACTGAAATCTTCAACAGTACTTCATCTACCACCTGATATAGTGATAGTATTTCTTACTATCAGATACTCGTTCATAGGGATCTATAGGTATTTAGGACATAGCATGTAATTCAGTATTCGCCAAGTTCCTTTCTATAGGTTTCACATATCTTCTCTCCCCAGTTATCGATATCCTTGAGCCTTCCGAGGAAGAACCTGAGTACTGGAGGTTCATATATCCACTTAAGACCTTTAACTAGATCGCGATGTTCAAATAGCCAAGTTATCCTATCTATAGCATAGTCCACATGAGATCTCAAGTATACTCTTCTGGGGAAGGCAATTCTTACAAGTTCAAGATCAGAGAACACTTCTCTACCTAGTTCATCTCTTTCCATAGACATTGTTCCTCTTTCCATAGCTCTTATCCCTGAAACCAAGTAGAGTGCTGCTGCGAGCGCTCCTGCTGGATACTCATTCTGAGGGATATGAGGGAGAAACTTCATAGCATCTAGATGAGCACCTAGCCCACCAGGTGGTGTAACTACAGGAATACCACGTCTATCCAGTTCCTCTACAAATATTCTTATGAACTCAACTTCAGAACCTACGAGAGACTCGTCAATAATCTCTCTTATTCCAACAGCCATTGCACCTACTTCCTTTATGGACATACCACCATACGTAAAGAAGCCTTCATATACTGGTAACAGTACCCTCATTCTATTGAAGTACTCCTTGTTATTAGTTGCGATAAACCCTCCCCTTACGCATGCTATCTTCCTAGTACTCGCATAGAATATATCAGCAAGTGAGCACATCTCTTTAACTATCTCAGCAAGCGACTTATTCGAGTACCCAGTTTCTCTCTGTTTAATAAGATAGGCATTCCAGTCTAGCATGCTACCATCTAGGACTAGCGGTATACCATACTCTTCACATACCTCCTTGACATCCCTGAGGTTCTCCATAGAAAAGGGTTGACCACCTAATAGGTTAGTAGTCGCCTCCATTCTGACGAAGGGTATTCTCTCTCTACCATACTTCTTAATTGATTTTCTTAATTTCTCTATATCCATATTACCCTTAAATGGATGTCTACTCTTAGTATTAAGTGCCTCATCGATATAAAGTTCAAGTACCTTACCACCTGCAAGTTCAAAGTGAACTTTAGTAGTGGTAAAGTGATAATTCATTGGTATAACAGATCCTTTCTCAATAAATGTCCTAGCTATTATATGCTCAGCACCCCTTCCCTGATGAGTAGGCATTACATATTCATACCCTAGGACATCCTTTACTGCACTAGCAAATTCGTAGAATGTCATACTACCAGCATAGGAATCCTGAGCGGCTATCATTGCGGCAAGTTGTTTATCACTCATAGCATTTACACCACTATCGGTTAGCATGTCAAGGAATACGTCTTTGTTCTTAAGGAGGAAAGTATTCCAACCTGCCTCTCTTATGGCTTTTAGTCTCTCTTCAACTGAGGGAAGATTGAGTCTCTCAACAATCCTCACTCGATAACCATCGACATACAACTTGTCACCAGAGGAGGATTTTACAATTATCATTCTGACACCATGAAAAGGTGTGATCTTACGTATATAAGGACTATGGATAGCACTAATAATAGGCTATATTACCATAGATTTCTAACTTCCACTCCTTCTTGAGCAGTAGCGAATTTCCATACCTTCTTCTCTCTCCTCATTATCATGGCGTTCATCAGTTGCTAAAGATTAGTACCTTAGAAGTCAACTTAACTCTCAAGAGCCAAATTCCGTAATCTAGGTGAGGATCTATTTTAGAGGGATTTTTAATATTATTTATTAGGTATTACGTAGATCTTATTTATACAGCCAACGAAAGAAAAAGAGGAAGGTAGGAGATAGTGAGAGGGATATAATTGAAATCCTCATGCAAATTCCACTCTATGCCTACTTTAAAACTGAGTATGAGGTAGTTAAGGCTACTTTTGCGACTATGGCTTTTAGGTCTATAAAAATTCTCTTATCTATAGTGAGGTTAGGAATTTAACTCCTGATCTCCTAGCTGAGAAGCTTATGCTCCATACATACACCCCTACATAGGTAAAGAGCATCTCTGCCCCTACGTCATAATGACTCTGCTTGTATTAGATAGAATGTATGATGAGGTTAAGCTAGCTGAGAAACTTCTAGAAAAGACAGAAAACGGAATTAAGGCTGAGTTCGAAATCGGAGCAATTAGAAGACTGATTTAAGCTGGTAACCTTGTTATAGATACATTCCAAACATTCACGAATAAGGGGTAGAGGTAAATTGTAACTGATGATTAAATTAAAAATAAAAAGAAAATTAGTCCTCAACATCTTCTATCGTAGCTTCTTTGAACTCCTCTTTACTCCTTCCTCTCCAGAGCTTAAATGCTACTGCAGCTGCAGCTACTCCTCCTATCAGTGCCCCCTCAGTTGTTGTTATTGGTATTCCTAGGAATGGTAATTCGAAGAGCATTCCTAAAGCTATCCTAACCTCTTCATTCTTCTCTAAGGCGAAGTTCTTCTCTATAGCTTCTAATCTCTTATAGGCTACTCTAATATCGTAGTTACCTTTTGGAAGCTGATCAATTACTACTGATCCCTGATCCCCTGTTTCACACCTATATACTACTTCGTTTCCGGGACTCTTTATGACCTCTACCGTAGCATGTGGTATTGGATTACCCAGTACACTTACTGTACTCACTGCCAGCATGTAGACTTCACACGCGATCTCATTCACCTCGTCCTCAGAGAGCTCTGATAGGTAGCAACTGTATACTTCAGTACCCCTGAAGATCACCTTTACCATGTGTATTCCTGGCTTCCATGGTCTTATTGTGACCATTCCCTCGCTATCTGTAGTAAAGATATTTGTAGTCTCATTCAGTACGACATTAGCGCCAGCTATGGGTTTGCCATTAGCATCTATTACATGCAATTTGAACTCCTTCCACGCTATCTTTACCCTATACACTCCAACATCTATGAGACTTCCACTCTTAACCTGAATATACATCTCATCCCATTTTACACTGAGACTTCTAGCCTCCTGACCTCCCCACATTATACGACTGTCCAAATATCCGCTCATAGATGCCCCTCCAGGAGTTATCAAGTCCTCAATAGCACCATAGGATGGCATCTGGACTACGAGGTAGGCATACTCTGAATCACTTACATCCTCCTCTGTTATAGTGATAGTCAAGCCCTTCTCACTCCACACGCCCACTTCCCTTATAGCTAGAGGAACGTATATCATACTCACGGGATGATTCATAGAGTTAATTATTGTGAACTCCTTACCGAACACAACAAAAGCCCTAACCCATAGTCTGAACTCTATGGGGGGAACTAAGTAAGAGACCCCTTCGATCTTTATGTCTTCATTCTTATCATATACTCTATCGACAGGAGCCCCCTCTATCAGTACATCTCCTCTTATCTTTCCGCTTGGTGCGAGACCATATAGTACTACAGCGTATCCGATGAGCTTGGCTGAGGAATCTCCGTATGAAAAGCTCTTAGTACTCCTAGGAGGTATGGTCGTATTGAGGAATTCTTTCTGAAGTACTAGATAGGAACATGAAAGTATATATTCATTGGAAGTTTCAAACTCTATGATATAGGTACCAGTACCAAGGTGCTCGCTAAGTTTGACTCTAACGTGGTGTGGATCAAAGTTCACTGCATCGGCGGGTAGGGAAGCTTGGGTAGTCGGCTCAAGTAAATCTCTACCCTGTGGATCTATGACATGGACTATTCCTATAGGCAGGTAATTATCCGTAGCTACCTTAAACTCCACATTCTCTACCGTAAATGGCTCAGGAATACTCTCTATGGTTACCTCTACCTTATTGTCGACAATAGGAAGTTTATAGTCCTTAATGTAGACATGTCTTATGATCACTGTGAACTCAGTAGTGTCCTCAGCTTGATTCACTAGTTTAATAGTTCTCCCCGTTGAGATTACGGCTCTTACACCGTTAGTACACTCGATTTTCTTATCAAAGCTTATGGGGATTATACTCTCGGGG
>CAZFTG010000053.1:0-8416 GCA_964522205.1 uncultured Thermoproteales archaeon | reverse complement strand
GAGATTAATGAAATGCGGAATGGGCTTCTGCGGACACTGTACAGTGAGTGGTAGATATGTATGTAAAGAAGGCCCCGTATTCAGTTACAGTGAGATTAAAAACTTTATAGAAACCGCTATATAGGTGATGCGTGTGGGAGAAGAGAAAGTAAGAGTAGGAATTTACAGTCTATCATCCTGTGAGGGATGTCTAGTACAACTACTGAATCTGGAGGACATAATACTGGAGATTTTCGAGAACATAAATGTAGTCTCCTGTAGACTACTGGGAGTGGAGGGAGTGAAGAAAGCAGATGTAGCAATAATTGAAGGTGCGGTAATGTCAAAGGAAGAAGAGGAAAGACTGAAAGAGATTAGACTAAATAGTGAGATCCTAGTAGCCTTTGGAGATTGTGCATGCCACGGAGGTAGATTTATAGTAAAGGATTTTGGACTCGAGGAAGCTGATGTGAAAGTACCGAGAATAGGGAAATATACAGCATATCCACTAGATAAGTTTGTAAAAGTCGACTACTATGTGTATGGATGTCCAGTAGATAAAGAGGAAGTCCTCTCTCTCTTTAAGGACATAATCTTAGGTAAAGAACACAGACCTAAACCGTATAATGTATGCGCTGAGTGTATATTAAGAGAAAATCTATGCCTACTGGACTTTGGTATACCATGTGTAGGACCTATAACTAGAGGAGGGTGTGGAGCAGTATGTCCCTCCTCAGGTAGGGAATGCATAGGGTGTAGAGGGCTAGCTGAAGATGCTAACATAAATTCACTAATACGTATGATGAAAGAAAGAGGTATTAAGATACCTAAATACCTAAAGATCCTGCAGGAGCGTGTATAAATATGGAGATATTAAGTCTTGAGCATATTGCAAGAATAGAGGGACATTTAAACTTCACAGTAACTATAGAGAATGGAATAGTTAGAGCCAGAGCAGAGGCCCTTGAGGGTACTAGACTATTAGAGAGAGTATTTATAGGAAGAGAATACTGGGAGATTCCAGATATAGCCTCTAGGATGTGTGGTGTATGCCAGGCTATACATCGATTAACTGCTGTCCAGGCTATAGAAAATGCCTTCGATATACTCCTACCCGAAGAGCTAGAAAGGCTAAGAAGGCTAGTAGCTGTAGGAGGTCACCTACAGAGTCATATAGTCCATCTATTCATATTTGTCCTACCCGACTACATGGAATCCAATAGCATACTAGAGATAGCATCCAAGAATAGAAGACTGATAAGAAATGCCCTTAGAATGAAGAAAATAGCAAATAGTATAACAGAAATGATAGGAGGTAGAGCAGTTCATCCACTCACACCAGTAGTAGGTGGATTGTCTAAACTCCCCACTAGACGTGTGCTAGAATTGGCTTTAGACTTGGCTAAGGAATTCATGAGATTAGCTAAAGAGACTCTCAGACCAATACTTTCACTAGAACTCCCCGAGTTCGAGAGGAAGACTAATTATCTATCACTATATAATGGAAAGGAATACCCCTTACTTAGAGGATCCATAAGGATATTTGGTAAAGAGGAGTTTAAACCTGAAGACTACGAAAAGTATATAGAGCCTATTACTGAGGATTATTCTACAGCTAGACATTATGTTCTAAGGAGTAGTGGTAAGGATTATGCCGTGGGAGCTCTCTCCAGAGTTAACATCAATCATAGTCTACTATCGGACTCTGCTATGGAAGTGATAAAGGAGTTTAGCCTTAAATATCCTAGTTACTCACCTTTTGAGAATAATAGAGCACAGGCTGTAGAGATAATACACTTTGCTGAGGATATGATAAATACTCTTGAGGATCTTATACACAGACCCCCAAGATTTGAGAAAGTAGATTTTAAAGTCAAAGAAGGAGAGGGGGTAGCCGCTACAGAAGCACCACGAGGCCTATTGATCCATCACTATAAAATTAATAAGGAGGGAATTATAGAGAGAGCAAATATAATCACACCCACAGCTCAAAACTACAAAAGTATGGAGGCTGATGCAGTAGCTTACACTACTAAGCTACTCTCCGAGGAAACAGATAATATTAAAAGGGAGCTAGAGAGACTGGTCAGGGCATATGATCCCTGCGTCTCCTGCTCAGCACGATTTCTCAGGGAACACGCTCCTATTCTGAGATAACATTTTAAAGATGCCATTTAGATCCTTTATTTGAATGATGAGAACCCGGCAAGGATGATTAGATGAATTGTTCAGCGTCGGCTGATGTACTATATCTTTCTAACTTAAATACCTTTCCAAAAGAGTACCTTAAGATACGATAAAAAATCAAGAGCTTCTAAAGTCTACTAGAGCTCGAAAGTAGAGAGGAGCCTTAGCCTAAATGGGCTAGTATTTTATTGATATAGTCTAGTGATCTTCTAATACCCATTATCGGACTCTCAGGCTCTGGCTCGTATTCTATGACTATGACCGGTCTATGTAGCAATCCCTTCTCTTGAAGCCTTGAGAAGAAGGATTCGAAATCGAGTACACCACATCCGATCACTACATCCTCTCCTTTCTCATTAACATCCTTTAAATGCACTCCATAGATTCTACTACCCATTCTCTCGATAGCGTTTAATATGTCCTCCCCTGCTCTTGATAAATGTCCTGTATCGAGACACATACCTATTAGATCTGAATGCCCTTCAATGACTCTTAACACATCTCCTGTGGTAGCATACCTATGTCCGGGCCCGTGGTTATGAATAGCGACCGCAATATCGTATTCCTCAACTAACTTATCCAGTAGATCTATACTCTCTGGATCTGGATCCGCTGTTAACACCTCTATACCTACTTTTTGAGCGAACTTAAACAGGTTATTCAATAATTTTTCATCTCTTGGCATATGATTTACTCCATGTGCGATGATCTTGACATCATATTCTTTCATCAACCTCTCACTTATTTTTACACCTTCATTAGTAGGAGGCAGATGTGTTGGATAGGCCTCAATGTATTTAAGTCCTAGCTCTGTTGCTATTTCCACTGCTCTTTCAAAGGTGAACCTTCTGAAGGAGTAGCTCTGTACTCCTAGCTTAATACCCCCTTCCTTCATGTCTTGAACTCCCTCACTTTCCTAAAATAATTAAGAATATTTTTACTTATTCCTTAATAGGTAAGGATAGAGTAATCAGAAGAAGAGGATCAGAATAAAGTATCTGGGAGTACTTCCAGAATATATTTTCATAAAACTCTGCTGAAAATAATTATATGGCATAGTATTTAGAAGCATAAATGTGAATGTAGCGAAATGGCTTACTAAATCAATAGAGAAGTGTACCTCTTGCAGGGTGATAGATAAACCCTTCGTGAAGTATGAAGTGTACTACAGATGGCTCCCACACAAAATACATAAATTAGTGATAGTAGAATCTCCTCCTCCTGGATATAAGGATGATTTTCTCTACAATCTAGATCGAAAAGATAGACTCAGAAGAAATTTAAAGAGAATACTAGGTCTGAACTTTGAATCGGATGATGAACTCTTAAGGTGGTTGAAGGCTAGAGGGATCTTTATTACAGATACCGTAAAATGCAGACCCTTTAATAAAAGAGCAATCAAGAGTATGATGTTAGAGTGTTATCCTATACTCAGGGAGGAAATCTCTATTTTAAGACCAAAAAGAGTAATAGTCTTGGGAAGAGTCGCCGAAGAAGCTATAGAAAGGATTAAATTAGGGAAAGATGCTGAAGTAGAGGTGCTCCCCCATCCTAATTATATCATGAGATTTAGACGGAATTTGATCAAAAAACTAAGAGAAGTGATACTCTGCTAAAGATCATCATAGTATACTTTTTCCTTCTGTACGATACTCTATATCCATAAGCTTGGCTATCGTAGGTATTACATCTATTATCTCAGCTTCCTCTATTACTCTTCCTCTAAACTCCTCATCAAGAGCTCCTCCTGATAGTATAAAGGTGATTCTTCTAGGACCACCTGAGTACCTATCCGTCCTCCTCTCTTGTTCGAAATCCCAGACATAACAATCATAAGGTTCTGGATGATCACAGCACCAATTGACGGTACGAAATCCTAGATCCCTACATACATTACAACCCAAATGATAGCCATGATCTGAGGCTATGACGAATATAGTATCCTTCCAGTAACCCATATTGTGCAAAAATTCCACTATTTCACCTATTAACTTATCAAGATATAACAAGTAGGCATGTTTCGATGATTTTGGATGAGGATTATGCTTCGAGTAGGAAGGGCAGTAGGATACCATATCATTGATAGCTAGATAAAAATGTACTATATTCCAATTCCTCTCACGTAGTAGATAAGGCTTGACAAATAAACTCCATATCATATAATCGTCATAGTATGGTCCATAATATGAAGGAAGGCTCACCATGTAATCGGGAACGTAGAAGTATCCTCTCATAGCCCAAGGAAGTGTAGTGAATACCGCCACCTTGACATCGTTAAGAGTCTCCTTGACATACTCGAAAAATCCTATATCTACTTCCATATCGTAACTACCTGTACTAAGGTACTTCATTCCATGAATAGTATCACAAATTCCTCTGTTCCAAGGTCTTTTAACCCATACACCATTGTCTATGAGGTACGAGAAATTAGGTATTAACTTTCTCTCATGATAATCTAGTATGTTTACTGGTGGTATAAGTTCATTAGGATCAACTAGTACACCTTCACACCAATGACCAGCTAGCTGGTCTATTATCATGTAAAATAGTCTCTTTTTAAGCATAATGGATCTTGTATAGGGATACAATATAAGCTTTGCATTGAAGCTGAATGATAATACATTAATATTACCCCAGTTTAAAAGCTGAGGGATCAGAATGGTAAAGAGATTGGCAGTTGTAGATGTAGATAGATGTGTAGGATGTCAGATGTGTATGTTTGCTTGCTCCAGAAGATTAGGATTAGGAGGTTATGGAAAATCTGCAATTTATGTTAGAAGTGTAGGCGGAGTTGAAAGAGGCTTTACAGTCATAGTGTGTAGGGCATGTACCTCTCCTCCCTGTGCAAAGGTATGTCCTACGGGAGCACTAAGACCTAGAGAGGGTGGGGGAGTTATTTTCGATCCATCTAAGTGTATAGGTTGTGGTATCTGTGTTGACGCATGTATTATAGGAGCTATTCAATGGGACTCCGAGAAAAATAAGCCAATAGTATGTGTTTACTGTGGTTACTGTGCAGATTACTGTCCTCATAATGTCATTAAGCTTGAGGAGGTGAGTAAATGAACTATGGTAAGGTTCTGTACATAGACCTGACCAAGAGGGATTTCTGGATTGAAGATAGAAGTGAATTATTTGAGAGAAGAATAGGAGGTACTGGAGTAGCCTTAGAGCTCTTAAAAGAGAATATCGATCCAAAGTGTGATCCCTTAGGTCCTGGTAACACTATAGTATTCGCAGTAGGTCTACTTACGGGCTACTATCCCATGGCTTCCAAAACAGTAGCGATGTTTAAATCCCCTCTTACGGGAAACCTCGGTGAGAGTCATGCAGGTGGCAGGAGCGCTATAGCCATACGAATGGCTGGTTATGAGGCTATAGTGATTAAGGGTGTGAGCGATACTCCTGTATATTTAGTGATTACAGATGAGGGAGTTAGATTTAGAGATGCATCTTCTCTCTGGGGAATTAGGAGTACTATAACTGTCGCACGTATAATAAGGGAGGTTGAAGGAGGATCTGGTATAAGGTCGATTATACGTATAGGTAAAGCAGGAGAGAGGCTGGTCAGATATGCTTGTGTTACGACAGAGACCTATAGACACTTCGGTAGACTAGGTCTTGGCGCGGTACTTGGTTCTAAGAAGCTCAAGGCAATTGTAGTTTATGGTAAGAGAACCCTACCAGTTAATGATGTCAAACTCTACAGAGCTGTCTATGATGAAATATTCAAACTAGCTGTCGAAACAGAGTTGATGAAAAAGTATCATGATTTAGGTACGCCAATTAATGTCAAAGTACTTCATAAAATTGGAGCATTACCTATTATGAACCTCACTAGAACGAGTTTTAAAGAAGTAGATAAGATAAGTGGGGAACATATAGCTAGGAGTAGACTAGGAAGGAGAGTGGCGTGTAGCCATTGTCCAGTAGCTTGTATACACTTGGCAATACTGAGAGAACCTTATATAGATGAGCCCTACTTTTACAAGACTACCTATGTATCGTATGACTATGAACCCATATATGCAATCGGTGCAATGTTAGGGATAAAAGATACTGATGGCCTCCTCAGACTACTAGATCTAGTGGAGACACTAGGACTTGACGCCATAAGTACAGGAGTAGTTCTGTCATGGGCTACAGAGGCATATAAGAGAAGAGTAATTACAGAAAGAGAGACTCTAACAGAACTGGATTGGGGTCATGTAGAGGGCTATATGAAAGCTATAAACTTCATAGTGGAACAACCTAATCAGTTTTATAGAGATCTAGGTATGGGAGTGGAATATGCGGCTAAGAAGTATGGAGGACTAGACTATGCACTAGCTTTCGGTGGTAACGAAATGCCTGGATATAATACAGGACCTGGAGCCTATTTGACGTACTTAACAGGAGCTAGACATAGTCACTTAGACTCTGCAGGATATAGTCTAGATCAGAAATTATTAGGAAAGACCCTTCCTTCACCGGAAGAGCTTATCGATATGCTTATGAAAGAGGAGGCTTGGAGGCAGGTTCTATCTAGTTTAGTAATCTGCTTCTTTGCAAGAGGAATTTATAGTGCCGAGAAAGTGTCCAGCGCTCTTAAAGCCTTAGGCTTCAACTTTACTGAAGAAGATCTCAGAAATTTAGGATGGGAGATCTATAGAGAGAAGTACAGGCTCAAGATCGAGCTGGGATTCGATTTAGATAAGCTTAGAATACCTAGAAGAATATTTGAAACAGAGACTCCTCATGGGAAGATAAGTAAGGAGTACCTAGATAGAGCATTAGAATACTTTAAGAAAAAGATCGAGAGTATGATATCCTGATCAATGAAAGTACTCTAAAGCACTATTTTAGTTCGTCTATATTTGATACTACCTTTCTAAAGGCTTCAATATATTGATCTATTAGCTCTTTACACCCTTTATTATGGAATACGGGTAGGCTTATCAACCTCGATACTACATCCTCAGTGATAGGTAAATCTCCTTTTTTATAAAGCCTTAGCCTAAAATTGGGACAATCCAGAAGAGAGCGAATAGGTTTTTTCCTCTCTTGGAACATAGGTTGAAGATGAGCGAGTTTATACCTCTCCTCACCAGCTCTAACGCCTTCGGCTCTTAGAGCTTCTATAAATCTCTTCTTTGGAACTCCTAGCTTTTCGTGGTAGTATTTCACTCTATACCCATACCAAGAGCCCATTGTCGCATAGGGAGGAATATATTGCGGCTCTATACCATCGATCTCCATCAAGCCCTTAGTCAGATACTCCATGTTCTCTCTACGAATCGCATTTCTCTCATCTAAGTGTTTTAATTGGATTCTCGCTATAACCGCTGCCAGTGGATGCATTCTATACTTAAAACCAAAATTACAGATATGGTATCTTCTGTACTCATCTTTAGTTAACTCTGGAATCCTCTCGTAATGACCTAGGAGCACGGCTCTAGAGTAGTATTCATAATTATTAGTTATCAGTACTCCCCCCTCTCCAGCTACCATAGACTTACCCATTTGAAGACTAAAACATCCTATGTCCCCTATGGTTCCAAGTTTTCTACCCTTGTATAAATTTCCGTGAGCATGAGAAACATCTTCTATCACCACTAGGTTGTGGTCTCGGGCTATCTCCATAATAGGATCCATATCAGCGGGTACTCCCCATATGTGGACTACGCATATGGCCTTAGTCCTAGGAGTTATCTTCCTCTTGATATCTTCAGGATCAGCGGTAAAAGTCCTAGGATCAATTTCACAGAATACTGGAGTTGCATGACATGCGAGAATAGGAGTTACAGCAGTATGCCATTGATACGATGGTATTATAACTTCATCACCCGGGCCTACACCAGCTGCAAAGTAAGCAGCATGAAGTGCTGAGGTTCCATTGTTATGAGCTAGAGCATACCTTACACCATGGTACTTAGCGAAATCAGATTCAAACTCTCTAATAGTCTCGTATGATGCAAATCTACCGCTCTTAATAGCATCAATTATAGCTTGGATTTCCTCTTCACCAATAATAGGCCATCTGGTAGCTTCTCTATCATCTAGAGTCACAGTTTTTGGTCCTCCATTTATTGCCAGCTGGGCCATGTTTACTACCATTCTTCAAGGAGTTTAACCCTCTTTAAAACCTTTGCTTAGGGACTGTAGGGTTCAACATAAAGATTTAAGGGACATAGTTTTCTTTCCTTTAGGGGGATATTGAAGACCCTAGTTATAGATAGATTAAGGATAGAGCTAGTTAAGGGAGATATAA
>CAZFTG010000052.1:0-8621 GCA_964522205.1 uncultured Thermoproteales archaeon | reverse complement strand
GTTAGTACACTCGATTTTCTTATCAAAGCTTATGGGGATTATACTCTCGGGGAATGTATCATCTGAAGCTACCTCTAAGTACATTAGCTTATACCCCTTTGGTGCAGGCATCGGAGAGAACTCCTTAATCTCTCCACTCCCTAAAGATATATTCTGCACGTCTTCTCTAGTGAGTACTACAGACACTCTAGCATAATATGTTATCTCAGGTTCACCATAGGTCATCGATCCCTTAGCTAGGGTTATCAATAGCATTAACATTACTATTAATCCTATTTTGTACACTCTACTCATAGACAGCTACCGTATCCTTCACTACCTAATATATAGAAAACGGACATGTACACCTATAGACGATATTATTCAGATCAGCTCTAGACTATCTCTTACATATAGAGCCTATCTATTGATCTCTCTTATACGCTTAACTTAAGTTACATAGAGTGCCAAATAGAGATATTGTAGTTCTCCTTCCCTCATGAGGTGACGAAGAGCTAAAATACTAATTAAGTCATAGTACATCATGTCTACTCTCCCCAGGACGGATATACATGTGCATAGCAACTACTCGCCCTGCGGAATTGATGTGAGTATAGAAAAGAATATAGAGGTAGCTGTGGAGAGAGGAATAGAGCTTATTGCTATAACGGATCATGGAACAACACCTAGACCACAGTGGATAGATAGCTACTTTAGAGATATCGCAACAGTAAATCCACCCATAATACTACTTACTGGAATGGAGGTGGATGTGAATCTAAATGGAGAGTTAATAGTGGAGAGAAGTATTAGAAAGAGATTTGACATACTAATAGCAGCACTCCATATAAGACCTGGATTAACTGGAGAGAAACTCTATAAATGGTGGAGTAGTACATTAAGGAAGGTTATAACCTCAGGAGAGGTACTTGTAATAGCCCATCCTACAGACATAGCATGGTATAAGATAAGTCCCCCAACAGAGTACATCCTAGAGGTAGTAGATGAGCTCAAGGATAGCGGAGTGGTAGTAGAGTTAAACTATCACCATAGAGATCCCTCAAATACCTTCCTTAGACTATGTATAGAGAGGGGTATTAAGATAACTCCGACCTCAGACGCACATAGATTAGACGAGATAGGTAGGTTTAACTGGCATAGACATAAGATCACATCACTAGGCTTTAAATTAAACGATGTTAACTGGTTAACACTTGAGGAGATTCTGAACCATGTAGCATGAATTTTCCTCACATCTAAGAGGATTACTTCTTTATGTGATCTCTAGGAAAATTTAGCTTTATTATCTAATAATATGCTATAGGAAAGTTCAAAACAATTAAATTAGAATATAACTAACAAAAAACATGCCAGTCTACAAGTACATAGAACTCATAGGAACTTCTAGAGAAAGTTGGGAAGATGCTGTTAGATCAGTAATGAGAGAAGCCTCGAAAACCGTTAGGAACATAGTAAGAGTAGAAGTAGAAGAATTCACAGCTGAAGTAAAAGATGATGAAATAGTAGAATATAGAGCTAAAGTAAAGATACTATTCCTCGTCGAAAGACCCTGATTATATTACCTTTCAAAATATAATACAACAATTAGGTCAATCTGAGAGTTTAAGTTATCAAGATGCGAATATTGCTAGTATCTAGGAATAGAACTGTAGAATGCTAAACCATTTCAATTTCGACTTTAACATCAAGAGGAACCCTAATCCTCATGAGCTCCCTGATAGCTCTTTCATCAGCATCCATGTAGATAATACGCTTATGAATCCTCATCTCCCAGTGATCGAAAGTATGAGAACCCTCTCCAGAAGGAGCCTTCCTCACAGTGACTACAATACGTTCAGTGGGTATGGGGATAGGACCCCTTATCTTCACACCAGTACGTTCACTTATACTTTTAATCTCCTCACATACATAGTTTATGCTCTCTATAGAGTTACTAAAGAGTCTTATTCTCACCGCTCTAGGCATAGCACTACCCCACTAGAAGATTAAAACGAGGTATTTTAAATTTTCCATAGAACGCTAATAAACAAGGCTTTATGGTAGCCTCTATTCCCTTACAAGAACAGGTCTACAAGTTTAACTCATAGATGCATTAATAGACATGTGTAAGCTTTGGAATCCATTAGACTTAGTTTCTTTCTTAAGTTAATTGAAGGCCTACTATCGCTCTATCTCCTCTTTCAATAACTCTCCCTTTTAGTTTTCACCTTTCATTCTTTTGGGAATAAAACATGATTTCCTAAAGTCTTTAACTCTCTATTACTGTAAAAATCTTCTTCTCGGGAAAAATAGAGAGTGTTAAAGTGGAGTTTCATTTAGAAGAATGCCCTCCTAAGTTAAGAAATGAAGTCTTCGGTAGTCTATCCAGAGAAGTAAACACTCTGCTTAATCAAATTCTCATAAGAAGAAAACAGAATCCCACATACATATACACATACCGAGGCCTTATTGATTGCACTCAGTAAAAATGAACACTTCAAAGAGAGCCTAGTAGTAGGAGTACTTAAGAAGTAAATCTAGACAATTAATCTTGAAAGTTAAAGGCATTGTTTAACTCTTGGAATAGTTACGTATGTCACAGTGCATTTAATTACTCCTATGTAATGAGTTTTCCGTAATGTTTATATGCTATCCGCTCATCTAGAATAGCAATTATGTGTATATGAATGTCTAACATTTAGAGGTAGAGCCTCAATGGAACTGTCAATAGAAGTTGATAATTTAGAGAAGAGCTACGATAAAACTCGCTTTAGAGACAGAGTAGCGATGTTATTTGGTGCTAAAAGGACTAGGGAGAAAGTAGTTGCACTAGATGGAGTATCCTTTAAAGTTAGAAAGGGTGAAGTTTTCGGGGTCTTAGGTCCCAATGGAGCTGGAAAGACTACGATAGTGAAAATTTTGACTACTGTACTGATCCCGGATTCAGGAGAAGCTAAAGTGCTAGGTTACGATGTTATAAAAGAAAGTCTTGAAGTTAGGAAGAGAATAGGCGTACTTCCAGAGGATTCCCGAAGAGGATTTGGGTGGCGCCTAACAGCATTTGAAAATTTACTATTCTATGCATATGCATATTTACTACCCAATCCTAAGGAGAGGGTTAAAGAGGTACTTAAGTTGGTCAAGTTAGAAGAAGAGCATTGGGATAAGTGGTATCAGAGACTCTCCCAAGGAATGAAGCAAAAATTAGCACTCGCTAGGGCTTTATTACCCAATCCTTCAGTAGTATTTCTCGATGAACCAACTAAGGGCCTAGACATAATGTTCGTAGCTAAGTTTAGGGAAATGGTTAGAAATAAATTTGGAGATGAGGATAGGACCATATTCCTTAGTACTCACGACTTAAGATTAGTTGAGGAAACATGTGATAGAGTAGCTATAATAAACAAGGGAAAAATAGTAGCCATAAAGCCAGTTAACGAGCTGAAGAATTTAGTACCTAGTAATATCAGAAATTCCTACGTCCTTGAGGTTGACCCCAAATCTATTAGTAGACTAAATGACTTAGTGCCTAAGTTGAAAGAACTCGATGTTGAGTGGTATCAAGTTGGTAATCATAAACTTGAATTTCTCGTTAAGGACTGTAGTCTGGAAGTGGCTAATGAAGTCCTAAAGATGGCGATCAATAATAATGTACTAGTACACTCTTTTCACAAGAAAGAGATAGATATTGAAGAAGTTATAATGAGGATTCTAAGAGGTGAGAAAAATGCAAGCTAAGAGACTCTTGGGATTCCTTTACATAGACTTTAAAGAGTGGCTAGCCTACAAATACGAGTTATTCTTCTGGCTCTTAAATACAGTAGTTGGAGCATTCACTTATGCGTTCTTGGGGACTTATGTTACTCTTTACGAAAAAGAACTCATTGTCAAATACGGATCTTTTCTCTCGTTCCTAATAGTGGGTATGGCATACAACTACATAATCTATACCTCTTTAATGGCTCCACGAATGGCTATAAATCCTTGGAACCTAATGTGGAGACTCTTGATACCAGCGAGGCTCTACGAAATAATCATAGGCTCAGTACTCTTCAGATACTTAATAGGAATCTTCCAGTTCTTGACCTATTTCGCTGTAGCTATGTTATTTGGAGCTAAATTCAATATAGATCCCATTTCAACTCTTACAGCCATAATCTTAGGAGTTGCCGTGATGTGGGGTCTAGGGATGATAAGTGCTGGCATTCAAGTCATAACTAAAAGATGGGATCCTGTGACTTGGTTCTTCACAATGCTTAGTGGATTATTTTCCGGTGTTTGGTTCCCATACCAACTTCTCCCCGAGTCTCTACAATACGTATCACTAATCCTCCCACAAACATACATCCTAGAAATGCTAAGAGGAGCTATGCTAAGAGCTGAGCCTTTGACATTAATGATGGATCAGTTAATACCATTAGTCCTATCCGCTCTCATCACTGTTAGTATTGGTTACTTCATCTACATGAAGTCGATAGAGTACGCAAAAGAACGTGGAACTGTGGGGGAATACTAGGTAGTAAGGACTGAGTGAGATTACTAGTAGAGGTGATCTGGAAAATAGTAAAAACTTACAAATAGATTACCTTGCTCCACCCCCTCCTCCTCCAAACCCCCCACCAGCTCCAAATCCTCCCGTAACTCCTCCCTTACTAGGAGGACTAGCAGCAGTTATAATAGGTCTGAATGTTGTGGGCATTACGGTCAGTATACTCGCTTCAGGTAAATGTACATTCAGCTCCTTCATCGCCTCGACCACCTTGTCCCCGACACCCAGAGCCGTCCCGTACACTAACCACTCACCCCACATCGATAAATCCTGAGGAGCATACTGCCTTATCAAGGCTAGGTCTGAGAGAAGTCTTCTAAAGGCATCCCATTCGAGTTTCTCCTTATACTCTACACCCTTCCACCTCCCAAAGAGAGTTGAGGGAGCCGAAATAGCTACTATCGATTGAACTAAGAGTACTCCAGATCCTATCATAGCTTTCATAACCGTAAGCCCTGCACCCGGTATGAGGTCTGTGAGTACTATAGAGACTACGAGGAGAATTATCGATACAACCATGAAAACAGCTACCCTACTCCTACCGCTGATCATAAATTTCAATGCCACCCTCCTGTCTGGACTGGATACTAGGTATCTGAGTTCACGAGATAGTTCAGAAATTCTAAGCCTATCATCTTTAAGCTCTTCTATCTTTTCCCTCATGTACCTAGTATCGACAGTATCATTAACCGAGAACCTAGATAGAAATCTCAGAACACGGCGTTCATACCTATCATCAACATTCTTATCTACAATCTTAATCAAGAGATCACCATCTCTAGGGATTATCCTGATCTTGCCCCTCCTATGGAGATCTAGAATAGTAGCATAGAATCCATCTTCATCAAAGTCAAGAGCATCCCCCTTAAAGACTAAATTTACAACCCATGGCTTCCTCGCTGGATTTGGAACAAAACTCAAGTACCTCGGAACTGTATAACTTCTCTCCCTACCATACTTAATGTAGATCACCAGGAGAAGAAAAGGAACCGCCAAGACAGTAATCTCAACAATCCAGCTAAGTATCTTAAGTACAGAGTATTGAAAACTATAGATCAGATTAGGCCAGACAGTTCTAGACTCGACATCATCAATTTTCCTAACAAAACAATCTAGGTACTTCAGGGCTTCAGGCTTAAGTAGAAGCTCAACTTCAAGAAGTTCATCCTTCCAACTATACCCCCTAAGCTCTATATTGGATCCTTCAACAACCTCAAGCGAGGGAGGATGAGGGTATACTCTCTCAATAAGCCCATTATTCTCTATGAGTATACTGACACTTAAGTATGGGATATGCTCATCCGCAAGCTTTAGATTTAGATGACATAACCTCCCATCGTACTCAACTGGTGGATACAGTCTGAAGACATATCTAACCTTGTACCTACCAGCATCAAATCTACCAGGCTTATAGCACCCAACTTCATTACACTCTGCCAAACTTGATATCACACGAGTATGCGATTTAGAATAGACACGCCCAGCGTGATCCTTGATATATCCCACAGTTCCCTTTGGAACCTCAACCTTAAGAACAGTTACACATGGCATTTCAAGCCTACTAGTGGATAGAGGAGCATCCCAGATCCTATAGAGCATTTTAAACTTTCCAGGCTTTCTAATCTCATAAACATACTCCTCAACCAGAGTTCCATTCAGATAGAGCTCAGCTCTATACTCTAAGACGACCACATCCCCTTCGAGCAGAATCGGAATATAGCGAGATAGAGTGAGCCCCAAGATCCCTATGATTACAGTAAGAGTGAGGACTACTAAGAGCTGCTTGATCTCACCCATATACTTACCCTCAAAACTCTATCTTAGGTCTCTTCTCCACCTCCTCAGGAAACTTCAAATACTCCATCTTAGCCATCCCTAGAGAGGCTGCTACGAACTTAGAGGGAATAGTATCCAACATTATGTTGAATGTCTGAACAATATTATTGTAAGTGTACCTGTGCCTAGCTATTTCAGACTCAAGATTCTTAATAGCATCCATAAGCTTTGAAACAGTCTCAGAAGTCCTCAGCTCTGGATAGTTCTCAGCAACCGCGAGTATACCACCAAGAATCCTACTAGATTCACGATCTATCTCACTAAGCTTACCAGCACCAGCCTTGAAAACCTCACTCCTCAAACGCGTCACTCTCTCAAAAGTCTCCCTCTCAAATCTCGCATAACTCTTAACAGCTCCGAGAAGCTGATCTATCATATCAAGCCTCTTCTTCAACGCAACCCTAACCTGACCCAGTGTAGCCTCAGCCGAATTCTTAAGACTATAGAGTCTATTGTAGATCGAGATGAAGTATATGACTAAACCAATAACCACTATAATCGGAACAGCTAAAGCCAACAGTATAAGCCAATCCACCAAATACATCACCCCCATGAGAGGAAAACTAACTACATAATATATCTTTCCTATTCTCTAGGATTATAGAATAACATCTAAAAACTAGAACCGAAACTATATAGAGAAATTCCCTTATTAAATTCGATAAATGAATATTTAATAAAATATAATTTAAGAAAAACTATTTAATCTCAGCCTTAGTCAGCTCAATGACAGTACCAGCAGCAATAGTCCTACCAGAGTCCCTGATAGCAAACCTACCCAGAGGCGGAAGCTCAGAGTACTTCTCAATCACCACAGGCTTCAGAGGCCTAAACTTGACGATAGCAACGTCACCCTGCTTGATATAGGCAGGATTCTTCTCGATAACCTGACCAGTCCTAGGGTCTATCTTAGATATCAACTCCTCAAACCTAACAGGAGCATGAGCAGTGTGCACATGAAGGACAGGAGTATAGCCAGCAGCAATAGCAGTTGGGTGGTAGAGTACAATAATACGACCCACAAACTCCTTGACAACAGTCGGAGGATTATCCAAGTGCCCCGCCACATCACCCCTCCTCAGCTCAGCCCTAGCAATACCCTTGACATTAAAGCCGATATTATCACCAGGAATAGCCTGAGGAATCCTGACATGATGAGTCTCAATAGACTTCACCTCACCCACCTTATTAGGAGGCATGAAGACCACTCTATCACCAACCTTCAGCACACCAGTCTCAACCCTACCCACAGGAACAGTACCCACACCCCTTATAGTGTACACATCCTGCACAGGAATCCTCAGAGGCTTATCAATAGGCCTAGGAGGCTCCTCAACCATATCGAAAGCCTCATACAGAGTAGGGCCAGTATACCAAGGCATATTAGGACTACGCTCCGTCAAATTATCACCCTTCAGCCCAGAGACAGGGACAAAGGGAATCCTATCCACCTTATAGCCCACCATCCTCAACAGCTTACTGATACCAGCCTTAACCTCCTCATACCTAGCCTGACTATAGTCCACCTCATCCATCTTACTGATAGCCACAATCATCTGATCAATACCCATAGTCCTAGCCAAGAATATATGCTCCCTAGTCTGACCCTCAGGAGACACACCAGCCTCATACTCACCAGTCTTAGCAGACACCGTCAACAGAGCAACATCAGCCTGCGAAGCACCAGTGATCATATTCTTCACGAAATCCCTATGGCCAGGAGCATCGATAATAGTAAAGACATACTTACTGGTCTCGAACTTATAGAAGCCCAAGTCAATAGTTAGCCCCCTCTCCCTCTCCTCCTTCAACCTATCCAAGATCCAAGCAAACTTCCAAGTCTCCTTACCCATCTTCTTAGCAGTCTCCTCAATCTCCCTAAACCTCCTCTGATCGTACTGACCCAACTTAATCAATAGGTGTCCCATCATAGTACTTTTTCCGTGATCGACATGGCCGATTATAATAATGTTCAGGTGTGACTTTTCTTTGGATGTTTTTGTAGTTGCCATTTTCGTCTCACCCCTGCTGAGTTAGTTATTTTTTGGGTTATTTAAATTTTCTCTTGTTGGTTTTGGTGTGTTTAGCTTGTTTGTGGTGGTTTGTCTTGTAATTGTTTTGTGGTGTTGTCTTGTGGGGGCTTCTTTGTGTTCTGGGGAGAATTTCTGCTTGGAGTGTGAAGTGATGAGGTTTGATTGTTTGTTTCTCTATTGATTACTTTCACCTACCTGTTCGTTAAGCTATTTAAGGATCTTTG
>CAZFTG010000051.1:0-9279 GCA_964522205.1 uncultured Thermoproteales archaeon | reverse complement strand
AGAAGTACGATGAAAAGAAGCGATTAGCATACAGAGGATGTTTGATAAGCTTCTTATGAATTTAAAGAAATCGAATAACTGACTTAGGAGGAGAAACTTTTAAGGTAGATCTCGTG
Source organism: uncultured Thermoproteales archaeon (assembly GCA_964522205.1). Classification (GTDB taxonomy): domain Archaea; phylum Thermoproteota; class Thermoprotei; order Thermofilales; family B20-G17; genus B20-G17. The sequence continues at coordinate 9,163 of CAZFTG010000051.1, read as the reverse complement.
GTGTGAATTAAGAATCCAGTCAACAACTCCAGTCTTTATACCCATATCCCGAAAGAAGTTATTTCAAATTCTTCTCTAATCAAGCCTTCATAGCATGATTACTAGCAGTACTTTAGTTTAGAATCAAGTACAGGGATTCAATATAATTAGTTTGAGTTAAGGGTTTTAGCATTTCCTAGGTCCACGAATAATTATCGCCTTGCACTTATTTGCTTTCCAGACACTTAGTAATCTACTCTCATCCACCTTTACATAGGGTCCTATAGCAGGATCATGTATGTAAAAGTGGCCATCGTCGTAACCAACAACAACTACAGTGTGCAGGCATTGTCCTGGAAGAATCCTTATTATCACAGGTCTACCTAGATCTATTTCTCTCCTTAGATCATCTAAAGTGAGGGTAGCATTCTCACATTGTAGGTATCTTCTGAGAAAGGGTAGCATGTCCTCGAAGCTCGTATACCCAGCCCTACTAACATCATCTTGTGTTATATTAAATCCATAGAATCTGAGTACCATACTCGCTGATGCTTCAGAGCAGAACCAAGGTCTCTGTCGTACGAAGGGTACATTAAGTACCTTAGCCCCCATCCTCTTGAGCTCTTCATATCTTCTGAGCTGTAGTTTGAGATCTTCCTCACTTGTAGGATTACTCCTATATCCGAGATGAGTCGTTGATGCTATAATTAAAATTACTACTATGATAAAGATTAATCCAAGGACATATTTTCTAAAATTTGCCCTACTGAGTACTACCGCCTTTCCACTCATCGATAGTTATTAGTACGTGTTCACAAAAACTTTTTCCTAGTAAATAGTGATACCACTTAATCATGCACACACTCATGGATTATAGTATCACCTTTCCCGGATTGAGAATGTTGTTAGGATCGAGTAGTCTTTTAAGTTTTCTTATCAACTCTATATGAGTTTTACTCAAGTACTACAACGTCTAATATGTCTCTAGATTCTGCTATTAATGGTTCCATAAGCTTACTCAGAGTAACTCCAGCCTCAGCTACGAAACCGGATAGAGAGCTGGTGCCGAGTATGTAGATGCAGAGGTCGTGGTTGATGGGAATCTAGTCACCAGTAGAGCATGGCCTGACCTATCAGCTTTTATGAGAGAGTTCATAAAGCTACTAAAGAAATAATTTTTTACATTTCTGCATACTTCCTCAATAGATACCTGTAGGCTAATACTCCTAAAATGTAGGCTATAATAGTAGCTGTGGAAACTCTTATTAAGTCTACTGCTATATCCTCAATTCCAGCCTCGAAGACCATTACAGCTCTTATAGCTTCTATAGCCCACGTTGGAGGAAATACCTCTGCCAGTACTCGTAACCATTCTGGTAGCATCCATTTGGGAAGCCAGATACCGGTTAGGAATGATAGTAACAGACCTATTATTGTACTCAGGGCAGTAGCACCCTTTATAGTCTTTGTTATCAATGAGAGGAGGGATCCCAATCCTATTGTGAGTAGAGCTACCATTACTAGCAGTAGAGGAACGGCCCAGTACTCTATCTTATACGGATTCCACACTATTCTAGCACCACATATGGTATAGCCAGCTACTAGTACGATTATAGCCATTAAAGCTAATATCATAAGTCCAGAGAGTGTTCTCCCAACTAGTAGTTCAGTTGACGTCATGGGTGAGGAGAGTAGTCTTTTAAGAGTACCTCTCTCCTTCTCTTCGATAACTATTAGAGCTCCTATATTAAAACCCGAATAGAGTAGGGACATTCCTATAGCGCCTATAGTGAACCATCCTATCATAGTATTCCTAGCCATCATGACCTTAGGTTTTATCTCTACGAAAGTGGCATTTATGGGTATGGCCACCCCTATACTCCAGTTTCTTATAAATGACCTCCTATCCTCTGGTATGTACTCTAATGCCTTTTCTATTTTTCTTAGAGATATCTCTCTACTAACACTCTGTATAAACCCTTTAAGTATGCCCTCTGTAATCTGAGCTGATTGGATATCTCTTGCGCCTATATATACCCTTAAATTCGCTTGACCGAATATTATATTCTCACCAAAGTCCTTGGGTATGACTATACCTCCATCTAGTCTTCCCTTTTTGAGATCCTCGATCATAGAGCTCTCGTTATCGTAAATCTTTACATTGAATATTTTTGCACCCTTGTACTCGACACTATTAATTATCTCTACAAAATATGTACCATTCATAGGGAACTGGGACTCTACATCATAGTTCACAACACCTATATCGAGTGTCCTGGGACTCTCTATCCCTGGTGGTACGAATATATAAGCCGAGAGTACGACCCATAGTATAGGCCATGCTATTATCCAGAAGAGTGTTTCTTTGCTTCTGAACACCTCCTTAAAATCTCGTACTATGATGGCTTTTACAGCACTCCATCTGATCACTCTACCAACCTCCTACCAGTAAGTCTTAGAAAGACGTCTTCTAATGTTGGTCTATCTATCTTGAGCATGTTCAATTTATATCCACGTTTAACGAGTTCGGACACTATTTTTGGTGATGCCTCATCAGGATCTTCCACATGTACTCTTAAAACGTTTCCTTCAACTACTACTCTTCCTTCTAGTGCATAGAGTTTAATGGACTCTATAATATCCTGTGTTACTTTGACCAGTTCTACACTTACTACAGCTTTTGGACCGTACTTCTTTTTCAGTTCCTCTGGAGTACCTTCCACTACTTTTCTTCCTAGGTTCATTATAGCAACCCTATTAGAGAGTTCATCAGCTTCCTCCATGTAGTGAGTCGCTAAGATTATGGTCTTTCCGGCTTTCCTTAGCCTCTCTATTAGCTCCCATACGGATCTCCTTACCCTTGGATCCATTCCCGTAGTAGGCTCATCAAGTAGAATTAGATCGGGATCTCCGACGAGGGCTATAGCAAAGTTCAGTCTTTTCTTCATACCTCCTGAGTAGGTCTTAACAAGATCTTTGGCATACTCCTCTAACCCCACGAATCGTATCAGCTCTTCGCTCTTCTGCTTTGCTCTTGAACCACTAAGCCCATAGAGACCTGCGTAGAACATCAAGTTTTCGAGACCTGTTAGATTGTCATAAACTACAGACTCCTGAGGACAGTATCCTATTCTAGCTCTAATTTCCCTATCATGAGGATCTCCTCCTAGCACTTCAACTCTCCCCTCTGTTGGATCTAATATACCGGCTATTATCGACATTAGAGTGGTCTTACCTGCACCGTTCGGACCTAGGAGTCCGTAGATCTCTCCTCTTTGGACGCTGAGGCTAACATCATTCACTGCTATTTTATCCCCATACTTCTTAACCACACCTTCTACTCTCAATACTACATCCATGCTAACACCCATATGCATTAAATAAGAATGCTATTAAATTCTACAGCCCTCATACCAGGCAAATATTTAAATACCTGGCCATTGTTCAGTTATCAGGTGATTAAGGTTGAGCCAGATTGTGGTAAGTAAGGTAGGCAAGAAAGGGGCTATCTACCTACCGAAGTACCTCATGAGAACACTTGGTATAAGAGAGGGTGATAAGGTTCTAATTAGGGTAGATGGTAATAAACTGGTATTAGAATTCGTGCCAGATCCTCTCTCCCTTGCCATAAGGGTGAAGAAGTGGGCTAAGACAACAGTAGAGGAGTTTGAAGCTGAGTCCGAGGCAGAGCAAGGTGAGTTATATGGTTCTTGATGTACTCCTTGATTCAACTTACTTGTTGCCGAGCTTTGGAATAGAAGTCGAAGGACTGTCTGAAGAGCACATACAGGTCCTCAGAGAAGCCTGGTCGAAAGGACTAGTACGCTTCCACTGTCTATCCGTCGTATGGATTGAGGTGATAGGCAAGGTATATAGAGAGGCCCGTAAATCGGGTGTAGAGATAAGCGATGTGGTAGACACGGCTATTAGCTCATTACTCGATTCAGGAGTGTATAATTGGATAAGTCCTACGTCAGATGCTACTAAGCTAGCCTTCAAGCTACATTTAGCTGGTCATAAGGATATCATAGACAATCTACTCTACGCTACCTCAATTACTAGGAGCATGATATTCCTAACCATGGATAAGGCCTTAAAGGACTTCCTGATCAAACATGGCCTTAACACCGAGAGCCTCATGGATCATATGCAATTATTAAGGAGATTAGGATTCGATCGGTACTGATGATAGGTACATCAGGAGCAGCAAATTTACCAAAGTCTCTCACTTGTTAATAGGAATTCTACTAAGTTTTATTACATCTTCTTCTAGCGAATAGAAGTTAGAATTAATAGTGAGCAAATGTCTTATCGACAGGAACCTAATAGTAGTGATTAATTAAGAATTACTATACTTATGTTTTGGAGGTTGAATAGTGTCCCATTCCTCTACGTATATGGTTACAGTTAAACCAGGAAGGGAAGAGAAGTGCTTAGGGGATCTGAAAGATGCCATATTTCCACTCGATAAAGAAGTGAAGGTAGAGAAGACTGAGATAAGCGGGGTTCTCCTAATCAAAAGTACACTTAATTTTAGATCTTTAGTTGACTTACTAATAAATAAACCTATAAGACATTTGATGAGAGTGATTAAACTAGAAGAGGTTAGTGATGTTAAATACTATGAAGATCTCTTGAGGAAAATTAGAACAAGGCTACCACATAATAGGAATATAGCTATTGAGATAGAGCTCAGAGGAAGATCTAAGAGTATAAGTAGTAAGCTTAGACTCTGTATTAAGGAGTACTTTAAGGATATTAGAACCTGTAGTATTAAAAACGCTGACATAGTTCTCTTGATAGAGGGTATTGGAAATTTACTAGGTTACTGTATATACAATAAGGATGAGTATAGACTTACTAGGATAAGTAGTATTTATGATGAAATGATTAAAAGACTGATCCCCAAATGAAAGCAGGACTTAGATCTATTGGCTTATTTGAAAACTAAGAAAGAGCATTTCACTTTATCTACAGAATTAAGAGAGCATATGAATATAAGGAACTCGTAACTCATATAGACCTTTCGTTCATTAGACTTAAAAAGACCCAAGTGGTCTTACGACGGATGAGATCATGAGCAAGAAAATAATAGCCCTGGTGGTCGTGGCTCTCGCTATTGCTGGAGTATTGAGTTACCTGATCTGGATGAATCAGCCTAGGGAGAGCCCCTCATGGCCAATAACCGAGAAGCCGAATACGTACATCACCAAGCAACCAGATGCAAGTGACTTTATACCCTTGGGTATCACCTACAAGCTACGCTCCGATGGCCTACTGACCTATACGGATGAGCCGAGCTGGAAGCAGTCCTGCTTCATCTTAGTGGCAGTAGGCTGGACTGATGATGGTCAACACATGCTCTTCTATCAAGGGCGCCTCCCCTTCACGGGCGAGGGTGCCTTCAGACCCAGGATATACATAGATGGCAAGTACCTACGTAATGTACCGGTCTTTAGAGGGGGTATGTACTACCAGCCCAATGGTATACCCAAGATAGGCCTACCATATCCAACAGTCTATGTAAAGGGCCAGGGTGGATATGTAGAAAGTCTTTCTTATGATGTGAAGAAGCGCAGATGGATCCACATCATAAGGCCTTTGACTAGCACCTCGAAAGGAGAGAGCCTAGAGCTCTACTTCATTGGGCAAGCATTGAGCATACCATTCTGGATGGGGCCTATGAAGGGGCCCTACATAGTTCACGGAGCTTATAGCGGGGTTAAGGGTGTAGATATCTGGGGTGGCTTCTGGGTCTCAGGCACGTTTGAGGCCAACCTAACAGTACCGGGCAGAAGAACCTATAACTTCAAGGGTCATTTCCTCTTCGATAGGGCTGTGCACCGCATTTACTATGGTAGTTCAGCGGTCAAAAAGGAAGCAATAAGAAGGGGTACGGGAAGCGTCCTAGCCTTCTCCTGCATGGTGATATTCCACGATGAATTTTACATAATGATATCGCATAGTGATAATCCAACGCCAGCAGACTTCCCAAAGTTCCAGCACCAAGGCCGAGTGAACTTTCCCTCTAGGGGTATTAGCTTCACATTCAATGGCTTCACACTAGAGAGTCTCGGCAATCCTCTTCAACCAAATGGCTTCAGGCTCTACGGCCCATTTGAGAATGGCTACGTAAACCTAACGGGCGATGTAGTGACCTATTGGCCACCTAAAGGCTGGCACGTGAACAGAGGCACTTGGTGGGACTTAAAGGCCAAGTACACGTGGGGAAGGGCTCTCATAAAATGGACGGGTACTGTGAGATTAGGTAGTGAAGTCATAGAGGTTTCAGGAGCTATGGGCGTAGGCGAGTTCACTAGGGTCGTGAGTTCGATCTGAGACGAACACGACTTCCGAAAGCTGACCAGGGCTATCTATTCTAGAAGCTCTAAGCTCATAAGCCTGGGATTCCATACATAGCCTACAAACATCTCAATTTCTACATAATAACACGAAATTGAGTTTAAAAGTTAGACGTATTTAACCCCTAAGGAGAACAGAGTTGCTAAAAATCTCAGGTCACTAGGTAGCGATGCAATGATAATGAAGTCCCTTCTGAGATAAATGATTGAGAGAAGTGAGGAGAAGAACCCCTCACTAACCGAGAAGATGGAAGCAAGGGTTTTAAGTATGAAACTAGGATATCACATGATGAGTATGAGTGAGAAACCGGCCATTTTGGGCGGTAGACCTATTAGAGAGAAGATGCTCGGAGAATGGCCCATAATAACTGAAGAGGAAATAGAGGCAGTAACTCGTGTACTGAGGAGGAGGAAGCTGTTCGCATCTATGTATAGCGGAGTAGAAGTACCAGCCTTCGAGGAGGAATTCTCTAAAGCCATGGATGCTAAGTATACTGTAGCTGTAAGCTCCGGTACAGCTGCACTAGATATAGCCCTAGCAGCATTAGGTGTAGGACCAGGAGATGAGGTCATAACCACACCATATAGCTTCATAGCTTCTGCTACATGCATACTCATGAACCACGCGATTCCAGTGTTTGCAGATGTAGATCCTAGGACTAGGAATATAGATCCAGAGGAAGTGAGGAAGAAGATAACCGAGAGGACAAAGGCTATAGTGGTAGTCCATATGGCTGGCCATCCAGCGGAGATGGATGCTATAATGGAAATAGCTGAAGAGCACGATCTCTACGTAGTGGAGGACTCTGCACAAGCTCATCTAGCCGAGTATAAGGGTAGAAAGGTTGGAACCATAGGCCATATAGGAATCTTTTCCTTTCAGGAGAGTAAGAGTATGACGAGTGGTGAAGGAGGAGCTATAGTGACGAACGATGAAGAACTTGCTGAAGAGTGTAGATCTCTAAGAGAACATGGTAGAAGAAGGGATAAGGCATGGTACTATCATGAGATCTTAGGGTGGAACTATAGGATGACTGAGATGCAAGCAGCAATCCTACGCGTGCAACTCAAGAGACTGCCTAAGATAATAGAGGAGAGGAGGAGAAATGCAGAGTACCTAAGTAAGCTTATTAGCGAGTTTGAAGAGATATCACCACCTTATGTAGCTCCCCACGTGAAACATTCATGGTATCTATACTTTATAGATTACAAGCCTGAAAAAGTGGGACTCAGTAAGCTAGAGTTCGCTAAGGCTGTACAAGCTGAAGGTATACCTCTTTTCGAGGGGTATGTGTGGCCTCTCTACGAAAACCCCTTATTTAGAGATCCAAGTAAAAGACCAGTATGCCCCTTCAAGTGTCCATATTATGGTAAAGATATTGAATATCCGAAGGGACTGTGTCCAGTAGCCGAGAAGTTATGCTATGAGAGTGGAATGTGGCTTCCGGGTAGAGTACTCAACGCACCACGAGATGAGCTTGAGGATGTACCGAGGGCTATAGAAAAGGTCTTAAGATATGCTCATGATATAGCGAAGGCTCTGAAGAAGTAGCTATTCAAATAATAGCCTCTCAGCATTATGATGGAGTATAGCATCCAGTACATCAACCGAAAGCTCTAGACTACTCAATAGATTTAGATGATCTCCATTAGGTCCAAACTGATTGCCAAGTTCGGAGAGACATGGGAAATCCGTTCCAAAGAGTATCCGAGAGCTAAATCTCCTCAAGAAGATCTTGGCATAATCCATATCCCTTTTAAGAGCATTCAAACCGGAGAAGGCTGAAATATCGGCATATACATTGTCGTATTTCTCTAGTATTCGTACAACAGTCCCCTCTGGCACGACCTTCCCACTAGGATAGACTTCATCTGTAACTTCAGCTGAAATATGCTTCCACCATCCTGGCCCATGCATTATAAAATTCACATTACTGTACTCCTTAAGTACTCTTTCTAGCCTATTGATATCGTAGCAGTACTTCTCGTCTTCCATATGTATCAATACAGGGATATCATATCCCTCTGCTACTGCATATACCTCCATAAGTCTTTCATCATCTATTCGCATCTGAACCTTTAGTTCACCTATACCCATACATCCACCTCTTATGAAGCTCTTCATTCTCTCAAGAGCGTGCTTAGAACGTGGATCTACTACGCAGAAGGGTACTATTCTATCGGGGTAGAGTTTAGCCAGCTTAAGTACCTTCTCACTGGTAGCTAATCTATGGTCTTTACTTATGCCTGGAGTGGCTAGAAGTACTGCTATATCTACATTACATGAGTCCATATAGTCTATGAGATCTTCTATAGATGAGTAGACCCATCCCTTAAGGTACTTAGACCATGAAAGTACGGCACCTACGTGAGTATGTATATCTATCATCACCTCTCACAGTGATATTCAGTTCAGCGGGAAGTAAATCTTTTCACCTAGACTTTATAGTGTGACATTGCTTCTATTAGGTGGCTATTTAAGTCATACTATATTATCGGTTTAACATACTACTGCTATTCTCGCCTTCCTCAAAAGTAGTCTAAACTCCTGTATATTCATGGAGGCTATTGAAGAGGAGAGCCTTATATCTCCTGTCGCAATGTAGTACTTTAGTGCTGCTCTTATTTTTGGTGGTTGCTTTTCTATGAATTTCCAGTCTGCTTCCTCTCTTCTAATCCTCCTAGCCTCCTCCTCTAGCCTACGCCACTTCTCCAAGTGCATCTATATCCACTACTATTATAGTCTTCACTACCTAATTGATCTTCCTAATTGAGGGAGTAGGATTAAGGAGGATGAGTGAAGTTTGACAAGGTAGAGACAT
>CAZFTG010000050.1:0-9417 GCA_964522205.1 uncultured Thermoproteales archaeon | reverse complement strand
CAATTAAAACCCTTATTTCCGCTCTTTTTACTAGAACCAGAATAGTGTGTTTAAAAATAAAATAATATATTTAACTTAGCCTTCCTTTAAGCCTTCTTTAAGGACACTCCATAGGAACCTATTTCCTTTAACAGCATTACAGCTCTTGAATACTTCCCTGAGCTCATCCTTTCTTTTTTCTATTATATCGACTAGTTTCATGAAGAATTTTATGTTCTCTATACTCTGTCTAACGGCTTCTACAGGATCCTCTCTGTATGGAAATAGGTCTAGTGAGTACCATCCTTTATAATCTACTTCTCTTAACCAGTAGAATAGTTCTAAGGTTTCCCAGAAGTGTACAGAGCCTACTATCAGGTCATCATCTGTTCTTCTGAAGCAGTCATTTAGATGTACATGGAAGAGCTTGCCTTTCATAGCCGCTAGAGTTATGGCATGAGCCATGTTCTCGTAGGCTAGAAGGGCATGACCAACATCTATATTGATCCCTAGGTTCTCACATCCCACATCATTTACTATAGTCAAACACATCCCTATAGTACCGGCTAGTATTCTTAATCTAGGCTCTGTTAGTTTGTACTCTAATGCTATCTTCACCTCAGGCCTGTACTCACAACATTCTCTAAGCCCCTCAACGAAGTTCTTGTAGTGTTCTCTATAGTCTACTTGAAATGGGTAGTCAAATCCATCCTGTCCAGGCCATATTATCACAAGACTATCAAACCTCTTAGCTACATCCATAGTCTCTTTAGTTAGTTCAATAGCCTCTCGTCTCGTCTTCTCATCTGGTGCTGATAAACTTCCAAATTTCCATTTAGGTTGATTAAATAGATGAACTGGTAGTGCTACTACTTTAAGATTATATCTTCTACTCAACTCTTCTACCTCTTCAACTGAAGGAACCTCAGTCGGGTAGTGTAACTCTACACCTTTCAGATCCTCTACTTTAGAGAGCATTCTAAAGCGTTCGGCTATGGAGATTTCAGGTCTATAGCCCCCAGGTACAAACCTCTCTGCACAGGGTCCTAGGGCCCATATTCCCACAGAAAACCTTGCACTAATGTTCAACACCCCATTATCAATTTTCGTAGACTTAATAGCTTTTTCCCTAGGATCTCTATCGTAGCATCTATCTTAGGAACATTAAGCATATTAGATAGCAGAGACCGAACATAAGATGAGAATACTCTGCTATGTCTGGGGTATTGACATGAGTGAGAAGTATAAAGTCTTATTATGCACAGAGTACTATACTAAACTTGAGAAGGAGATTAAGAAAACATTACAAGAACATGGTTTAAGAGTGGATTTCCCGAGAGATGGTATAGATCCATCAAAATATGACTTCATACTTATCATAGGAACTGATGGTACTGTACTCCGAGTGCTACACAAGTTAGAATTTCCCGAATCTCCAATACTAACGGTAAACGTACTGGAAGATGGAGGATTTTTAACATCGATAACAACGAGAGAATTAAATACTGTAATTGATAGACTATTGGAAAGAGATTATAGAGTAGAACCATTACAGGTAATAAGTGCAAGTATAGATGGTAAAATAGAGATAAAGGCACTAAATGAAATCGCTATCTTTCCTAGTAAAAGCGCTACACTAATGGAATACGAACTATTTGTAAACGAAGAGTTCATATGGAGGGATCATGGAGATGGCATAATAACGGCAACACCTATAGGATCCACTGCATACTCCCTCTCAGCTGGCGGTCCTCTAGTGCTACCGACAGTAGAAGCACTGATCTTAACTCCAGTGAACTCTCTTGATCCCTCTAGACGCCCCCTAATTATCTCCAATAATTCTACGATAACCATAAGGGCTATTCACAGTAGTTCTAGAGTAGAAGCAATAGCCGACGGTATAGATAGGATAAATGTGAATGAAGAAGTCATAATATATACTTTAGAGAGAAGAGTTAATATGATAACATTTGATAGAGTGTTAGGTATAAGGAGTAGGTTGTACAAAAAAATCAAGCTTGCAGAAGAGCTCCTCAAAATGCCGCCGAGTGCTAAGCTCGTTTACAAGATTCTAGAGTATGAAGGACCACTAACCCAGAAGGAGATAGCTGATAAGAGTATGCTACCACTGAGAACTGTGAGATATGCTATTTCCATGCTATCCAAGAATGGATTGGTAGCGAGAATGCCCGATGCTAGAGATAGTAGAAGACATGTGTACTTCATATCTGCTCATAGAGATTAGAAGAGAAACTTTTATTCTCTATACTCATATTTTTACGGTGGAGCCTTGGAGGCTAGGGTAGGAGAAAAGGAATTGGAATACGTAGTTGAAACATTTAATATAAATTTAGAGCATATAGAGGAGGTAGTAACTAAGGAGGATTTAACAATTTATCAAGTAAATCTCTATCCTTCCAGCTCTTGTGAGGTCTATATGGTAGACTCTCAAGAGGCCATAATGTTAGCGTGTAAGCCTTATATAGTAGGTGAAGAATTCCTAGAACTTAACAGGAGGCTATCTATGAAAATCGTAGATGTTATAGAAGCAATAATCCCACTTAGAGAATGGAAGGATAGAATTGTTTTTCAACACGTTCTCAGAGCGGCTCCTGGTTATACCTTTCATAAAGCCATCACTAGTAATGGATATAATATAAGTGAGGTCTACATAAGACCTAAATACATACAACCATCCTTTAGAGATCATCTCGAATCTCGTCGTCTTGAAGTAGTCTACAAAGACTTTGACCAACTTCCTAAAGGTGAGAACTTGTTATTAATAAAGCCGGATACCGAAGCTACTGGGAGAACCTCAGTAATCTCGCTTAGAGAATTAGTCAAGGTATGTAAATCTGTGGATGCTGAGATTGAGGAGCTAGTACTATATGGATTTATGACTTCAACTGCTTTGAATAGGATATTCAAGGAGAGCTCTAGACTAGGTATTAAAAAAGTATATGCAATAGCACTAGTCGATATAGCAGCCTTGGCATACAATGAGTACGATATGGTGCTGTACGGTATAGATGAAAGCTACTATACGGCAGGATCAGGTACACGACTCCTAGGAGCTATAGTCCATGAAAATACGCTCAGAAGATGTCTACCATACTACGTACCAGGTATGGATCAACCCGGTGACTGGTCTGCTAGACAAGATCTTCTACTCACAGGAAGTGAGTACGAACTAGGAGATATAGAGAACCATTTGAGGAATAGTATAGAAATTGCTAGGAAATTACTAGAAATACAATCGAGAGAGGGAATATTGAGAGATTGGCAAAGAAAGATTATAATAGAGTGTATAAAGATATTACGTCAGAGGCTATCTCATTATACTAAGTCGGCTACTTAAAACCTAGGAGCCTTTTAGCCCTTTCCGACATTCTATCAGGTGTCCATGGGGGATCCCACACCAGTTCAACGAGGGCATTCTTAACTCCTGGAATCTTCTTAACTTCATCTTCTACATATTTGAGAATCAGCCTAGCCATGGGACACATAGGCGTAGTCATGGTCATCTTAATACTTACATCTCCATCCTCACTTACATTAACATCGTATACTAACCCCAAATCGACTATGCTTAACTCAGGAATTTCGGGGTCGTATATTTCTTTTAATCTATCTATCACATCTTTCTTAGTCACTTTGGTCATACTATCACATCATATTTCTATTACGGTATATAAATAGATAGACTATAACTTATGCATTTTATAATTTATACTCCCTAGTCCTATTTCTTCAGCATATTTTACTTGGAGATAAGGATCTATACCATGAATTTCGAGAAACTTTATACTACCACTTGGAAGAGTACACACTCTTCCAGGGCCTACTTGACCTGGTATACCTTCACATTCATCGATTAAATCTAATGAGGCTTTATCGATAGCGACTATATCTTTAGAGGCTAGGATACCCCTATCTGGGACTATGGGATTAGTTGACCAAGGAGGACAATCACATGCGAAAGTAACATCACATACGAAGTTAAGGAACATCACCTTATCCTCCTTAAATGTGCTCAATACAGCCTTAGTAGCTTCAACAAGAGCCTTTATGAACCTATCTACGCCCACAGGAGACCATACTAATGCTCTATTCGGGCAAATCCATACACATCTATAGCATTTGACGCATTTATCGATATCTATCTCTATTTTTCCATTGATGAGACTTATTGCATTATGATCACATGTCCTTACACAGGTTCCACATTTAGTACACTTATCCTCTATCCATATAGGAGGTTCACCACCTAGCTTTTCATGAATTTTCCTCTTTCCTCTTTTAGAGACACACCCCATACCCACATTCTTTATTGCTCCACCAAACCCGGTCATTCTATGTCCTTTAACATGGGTCAATACTATCATGGAATCGGCTTCTGCAATAGCTGATGCCACTTCTATTTCTTTGAGTACACTACCATTCGTAGTTACAGTTCTAAAGTCCTCTCCTCTGAGACCATCGGCTATTATCACGGGGGCATTCACGGAAAGAGGATTTATTCCTTCGCTATATGCTATCTCTAAGTACTCTAGTGAAGGGGGCCTACACGTATCTGTCACAAATGGGTGTGCTCCTATAGATTTTATCTCTTCAACTACTTTCCTTACAAATGGTGGCCTAATTATTCTAAACCCACCCTTTGAACCAAGGTGCATTTTTATCGCTACATAGTCGCCTCTCTCTACAGTGTCCTCTATACCAGCCTCTCTCATAAGTTCTCCAAGTCTATTGACAGGACTAGCTTCAGCCTTGAGCTCTTTAAGTATAAAATCGATCATGTATATGGAGCTCATACTATTCCCTAGAAGTTATTTACTAATAAATCTTAATAATTCAGATTTAGTTCTAACCACTTAAATCTCTATGTATCGTATGTGCAACTGTCTTAGCGGCAGCTAATGCCTCTATCACAGTAGCAGCTCCTGTGACTACATCTCCAGCGGCGTATACTCTCTCTATAGAGGTTCTACCGTACTCATCTACAATCACATGGCCCTTTTTATCGACCTTTAGGTTAGGAGTTGTCCTCTGTATGAGTTTATTTACCTCAGCCCCTATAGCTATGACAACATTATCTACCTCTATATCGAACTCTGAACCTGGTATGGGGATAGGCCTACGTCTACCACTAGCATCAGGTTCTCCTAATCTCATTTTAATACACTTTATCTTTCTGATCCAACCGTTTTCATCGCCTATTAATGCTATGGGTTGTGTTAGGAACATGAATTTCACTCCCTCCTCTTTTGCATTCTCGATTTCCTCCCTTCTAGCTGGCATTTCTACCTCTGTTCTTCTATACAGTACTATGACCTCCCCAGCACCTAATCTAAGAGCTATCCTTGATACGTCCATTGCTGTATTACCACCACCTATGACTGCGATCCTCTTTCCAAGTTTTATAGGAGTGTCGTACTCTGGGAATCTATAAGCTTTCATTAAGTTTATCCTTATGAGAAATTCATTTGCTGAGTATACACCGTTTAGTTCCTCTCCGGGGATACCTAAGAACTTAGGAGTGCCTGCTCCCGTAGCTAGTAATATGGCATCATATTCTCTTAAAAGCTCGTCTATGGTATATGTTCTTCCTATCACGACGTCTTCTTCTATTCTCACCCCCAGTTTTTTAACATAATCTACATAGAACCTTAGCACCCTTCTCGGGAGTCGAAATTCTGGTATTCCATAGACCATGACTCCTCCAACTTCATGTAAGGCCTCAAATATCGTCACCTCGTAGCCCAATTTCCTGAGCTCTACAGCTCCCATTAATCCAGCTGGACCTGAACCCACTATAGCTATATTACCTCTTACTTTTTCTGGAACCTCCAGATTCATAATACCGTTCTCTATCTGATAATCACCCAGGAACCTTTCAAGTCGACCTATCGCTAGGGCATCTCCCAGTTTACATAGAGTGCATTCTTTTTGACATAGTACTTCTTGGGGACATACTCTACCAGTTATAGCTGGAAATGGATTTACTCTCAATATTATATTCAGTCCTTTCTCATACTCACGTCTCTGTATGCATTCTACAAATTCAGGAACCTCTATGTTTAGTGGGCATGCTCTACTACAGGGCATTAATTTACATTTTAAACACCTTTTAGCCTCCTCCAGGGCTTCTTCCTCCGTATAGCCGAGTGCTACCTCTTCAAATGTGGTCAATCTTTTATCCATACTGAGCTTTCTCATAGGTATTGCTCTCTTAGATACCATAATTATCACCTCCTCTCTTCTCGAGGAGTGAGAGTGCTACTTCTTCCTCCTTCTTATACATTCTTATTCTATTAATTAATGAATCAAAGTCCACCTTATGGCCATCAAACTCGGGGCCATCTATGCAGGCGAACCTTAACTTACCATCTACAATCACTCTACACGCTCCGCACATTCCCGTACCATCAACCATTATGGGGTTTAGGCTTACTATCGTCTTCACATTATATGGTCTAGTAATACTTGAGACCACTTTCATCATTATCGTAGGACCAACAGCATATACGAGATCGGGAACTTTTTCTTCTAAATACTTCTTCAGGAGATCGGTGACAAACCCCTTGTATCCCTTACTACCATCATCTGTAGCTATGTATAATTCATCACTAACATCTTTTAATTCATCCTCTAAGATTAATAGTTCACTTGTTCTAGCTCCTATCATAGAGATTGTATAATTTCCAGCTCTTTTAAATTCCCTCATTACCGGAAGTAGACAAGCATTTCCAACTCCTCCCCCTACACCTACAACTACTCCATACTTTTTAATCTCAGTGGGATTTCCTAAAGGTCCTATCACATCTAGGATATACCCTCCTTCTCCTATCCTTCCTAGTTTTTTAGTTGTTACTCCAACTTCCTGAAATACTAGTGTTATACTTCCTCTTTTAGAGTCCCAATCTACTAGGGTTAGCGGTATCCTCTCGCCTGTTTCATCGACTCGAATCACTACAAACTGTCCTGCTCTAGCTTTTCTCGCTATTCTTGGCGCGAGGATTTCTATTCTTCTAACTCCAGGCGCGATAATATAATTACCTATAACTTTAAACATAGTGATCTTCACCCATCCTCATGATTGATCGAGTACTAAAAAAGATACTTCGGATGAGTATATGCCTTCTCCTTATCTACTATATGTATTACTTCTATCCCCTCTTTTACCAGAACATTCGAGATGAATTTACGATGACAACGAAACCAGAATTTCTCTTTACACATTATGGCTACACTCGGACTCTTCAAAATTATGTTCATAATCTTACGTATCCCATCTTTGAATTCCTCAGTTTTCATGTATCTTTCATAACCACCAGTTCTAAAACCACCTAATAGATCTCCCAACCAATAATAGACTATCCCCTCCTTCTCGAGTGCACTTTTAAGTATATCTCTATTGAAATGTGGGAACTTCCTCGATTTAGGGAATCTTCTGACATCTACAAGTACTTGGATATTGTAAGATTTAAGTATGTCCAGAAATTCCTCTAACCTCCTATTGGAGTGTCCTACTGTATACACGATATTTCCTTTCATCAAAATCCTATTCCAACAAGCCTATATCTACTTTACACCTATTTTACTCTCATCTTACTTATTGCCTTAAGCTTATCCATTACTAGAGGCTCTTTGTAGCTCCTATTAGGATAATTACTATGAGTTGTAGCTAGAACTAACTTCCTTTTGCCATGTTTGTTGAGTAACTTTCTAACGATATCACAAATATCTTCTGTATTTATATTATTATTGAATAATAGTTCTATAGGAATACCCGTGAAAAATACTGTTTTGTCTCTTATTACAGTTCTAGCCTTGATTATAGCATCTATCCATTTGTAAGCGTCTTCTATAGAGAATCTAGGTCTTAAATCGAGAGGATGTATGCCGTTGTATATCTGAGTAAGCGATTTAGCGGGTTCTAATAGGATGTTACCATCACAGTGTAAAATCGAGTATTTACCGCTCTTCTTTATAGTTTTACAGTATTCACGATGCCATTTCAAGTAGTACTCTTCTATGAACCATTGTGGATATAGTAATCTTCCGTATGTTGCAATATCATCAGCTATTCTTATCGCGTCTACGTAATCTATTTCTGTTCCCACCTTTACTAGCTCCAAAATGTACTCTGAGATTTTATCGAATAACATGCATGCTTTCTTAGGATTTAATAATAGTAATGTAGCAAATCCAAATTCATGGGCTATTTGGTGGAGCTTAGCATAAGTCTCAGATACTCCCCTTGTAAAGAAAGATTCAGAAGTCTCAGTAGGGCCTAGTACTTTGTATAATATGAACTTACTTTTGGAATATCTTCTGGCTTCTCTATCAAAACCCTTAACAGCTCTTGTGATAACCTCATTTACTTCAGGCCACTCGTATTCCTCTACTTCGATTCTATCAGCCCAGGAGGACAATCGCTCATGAGGCTCTCTAGCAAAGGGCCCCCCTCTCTTATAGAATTCTCTCCACTCTATGATCTTAGCTCCTACACCTACTACATCTCCTAGTATAGCCTCCTCCTCTTTTGAATCTGACTCCACGTGAAGTGGTACTATTCCTTCCTCTCCCTCAAATACTCTAGTGACAAGCTTCTTGGAATTCACATGTATCCCCTCTTATGGATTTCAAGGTAGTAGTAGCAGTACAGCAGAGATTATGAGTAGTATCCCACTAACCCTCTTCAACCAGACATGGGGTATATTGCATATTTTCATTAATAAATCCCTCGATTTTACAGTAATGAGTGTAATTGTTATAATAGAAATTGAGAAGCCTGTTATATAAAGTAGTATTACTGGTAAGAGCAATTGTGTAGTAACCGCAACTACTATTATCATTATGAATATAGGATAGGCACATGGTAATGAGGCTAGTGCATACAATAAACCATATCCTAGTGGAAATACTCGAAGAGATTTTACTTTAGAGGGTATTGGTATGTACAGTGTAAGATCTAGTGGTGTGAAGAGTATAATGCCCATTAGTAGGAGAATAATTACCAGTACTAGTTTAATGTAATTGAAGATCTTTAAAATAATTGAAAGAGGCACTGAGGCTATGAATCCTAGTGGTATTAAAAGCATAGCTGAGCCTATACTCACCATTAATCCTATCTTTAAGACTGCTAATATTGTGATTTCCGGGTCTCCTCTTAGTCTTATGAGATAGGCTATATATACTGGTAGCATGGGTAGTGCACAGGGGGAGAGACACGCTATTACACCGGCTGAGAGTGCTAGTACGAGTATCTCTAAGTTCATAACTACTCCTCTAGCGCCTTATCTATGATCTTTGCTAGATCATCAGCACCGAGTACTCCAGTATGCTTAAAAACGATTTTCCCATCTTTATCTACTATAACAAGTGTTGGAATAGCCGTAATACCATACTTCACTCCTGCCTCACTACACACAC
>CAZFTG010000049.1:0-9635 GCA_964522205.1 uncultured Thermoproteales archaeon | reverse complement strand
TCAGGTGGTCTTCCAAATCCTCCGAAGTGTTCACTCGTGTTTGGAATAGCCTCGATCTTAGATATTTCTCCTTCAGAGCTCATTTCAATCACCATGAAGTAAGGAGCTCTTCCAAAATGTTCAGAGAGTCTGGAATTTAATCCCGAGTCTTCAGTTACCGGAATTACTATTCTTTCAATAGTCATAGTTCTCAAAATCTCTAAGAGAATATAATTTATATATTTTGAGTCTTAGTTACTAACAATTGCTTTAATTTAGCTCTGCTTTCTAGGCCAACTCTTCCTTCAAACTATTTGTTGAACCCTGAAGTAAGGTTAAAAAGGGAGGCTTTCCTACAGTTCAATTCATCTTCATTCTCTTCTCCTTAGTCAAAGTTTACGGAGAGATGTGACGTGGCTTAATTTTTGAATGGGTTCTCAAATAATGTTTTAGGTTTATTTTTATGTTTAAAGCTTAATCTATGAAATATATTAGCGAAAAAAGGAGTACAAACTTTTACATAAAGATGTATGGGAAACGTTAATAAGTACATTAACTCACTGCTTAGTGATCGAAAATGAAGGATGCATATGATGTGATAGTAGTTGGTGGTGGTGCTGCAGGATATACCGCAGCTTTAACCTTAAAAACGCTACGTAATGATCTAGACGTCCTCTTAATTAGAGCTGACGAGAGGGCTCAAGTACCCTGCGCAATCCCATATTTAGCTGCAACACTTGAAACTTGTGATAAAAATATTCTTCCAGACGAACCTTTGAAAAAACTTGGAGTTGAAATAGTTGTAGATGAGGTTTTAGATATAGATAGGGAAGCTAAAACTATTGAAACTGCTAAAGGCTTAAAGTTTAGATATGGAAAACTTATCCTGGCTACAGGTTCGATACCCTCTACTCCACCGATAAAGGGAATAAATCTTAAGGGCGTTTATAAAATTATAAAGAAGTGGGAAGTTCTTCAAGAACTACAAAAAGCTGTTAGGGAAGCTGAAAAAATTGTTATTATTGGTGGAGGATTTATAGGCGTAGAACTTGCAGACGATCTAAGCAACCTAAAAAAGGATATAACTATTATTGAAATTCTACCTCACTGCTTACTTTTAAACCTCGATGAGGAGTTTGCCGTTAAGGTTGAAGAGATCCTCAAGAGTAAAGGAGTTAAAATTATGACCAATTGCAGGGCTGAAGCTATCTTAGGTAAAGAAAAAGTCGAAGCTGTTAGACTCTCAGATGGTAGAACTATTCCTGCAGATGTTGTAATTGTAGCTGTTGGAGTGAGACCAAATACCAGTCTAGCTGAAAAAGTGGGTTTGAAAATAGGTGAAAGAGGTATTGCCGTAGATGAATACATGAGAACGAGCGATCCAAACATCTATGCAATTGGAGATTGTGCGGAAAAGCATAGCTTTTTCACAGGCACACCAACTCCTGCACTACTCGCTTCTGTAGCGGCCTTTGAAGCTAGAGTAGTAGCAGCAAATATAGCTGGACTTAGACTTCCTAGAACAGTTCTTGGAGTTGTAGGAGTGTTTCTAACGAACATAGGAGGAGAGGCTTTTGGAGCTGCAGGGTTAACGGAATTCGCAGCTAAAAGAATGGGATTTGACGTTATTATAGGCAGAGCTGAAACTGTAGATAAGCATCCTGGAACTCTGCCCGGAGCCAGAAAGACTGAGGTTAAACTGATATTCAGTAAAGATGGTGGTTACCTTTTAGGTGGAGAAGCCTGTGGTGGTAGCTGTGTAGGAGAGTTTGTAAACTTAATAGGTTTGGCCATTCAGAGACATATGACCCTCTATGATCTCTACACAATGCAGTATGGAACTCATCCACTTCTCACACCCTCACCAGTAGCATATCCAATAATAACTGCAGCGTTAAATGCCTACAAAAAACTTAAAAGTCAAGGTCTATCAAGTTAAACTTTTTAGGAATATTTTCCTTACAGAAGGATCTATTAAAATCGATATTATAGAGGAGATTACTAGAGTTGAGAAGTAAATCGTCTCCTCAATAAACTATTGGAAGTAGTCAAGGTCTTGTCGATTTACTACTAGCCCCCTCGGTAATCGAAGAACTACTGAATTTAAACAAAGAAAACTAAGAGTAAGCACTAGAGAGAGGACTGGAAATCATGCAAGGATAATTTATGTAGAGTTCGATCCTAGCTAAACCTGATAGTGGTTATAATGTTTATTAAAGGGTAAAATGAGTATAGTCTAGGTGCTAGTTTGAAGATTCCAGCAGAGTGGGTTGAAAAAGCGGATTTTCTCCTTAGAGATGCAGAAAGACACCTAGAGGAGGGAGTGTACTGGATTGTATGTTTCGAGGCTCAGCAGGCTGCTGAGCTCTACTTAAAAGGGCTACATCTAGCTCTAACTGGACTTCATCCATATACTCATGATCTAGTAGAACTACTTGACTCGCTTAAAGATCTGGAATTAGTACCTCCAGAAGATCTATATCTTTACGCTGACGCTCTAACTCCTCACTATACTATGTCGAGGTATCCAGGTAGGAAACCAGTGACATATAATAGGGGATTGGCTGAGAGGTGTATTAAGTATGCGAAAGAGATCATTAAGTGGGTTAAGGAGGAAGCTGCTAAAGTCGAGAGCTAGAAAGATAAGGGATAGTGAGAAGTTACTACACGAATATGTCAGAAGGATATCTGAGAGGTATCCAGAATCTATAGTAGTGCTCTTTGGTTCGAGAGCTCGAGGAGATCATCTTCCCTACAGTGACTATGATATAGCTGTGATCCTCAGAAGAGTAGATAATAAGTTCTCGACCATAGAAGAGCTTAGGAGGTTGAAGCCTAGAGGGTTACCTCTAGATCTTCTCGTAATTCAAGTTAATGAACTATCAGATCCCCTCATACTAGGAATGTTTAAAAAATGCAGAGTACTATATAATGGCCTTAATATAAGCTTTTAACAGGATAAACTATGAATTATATGTAAATAGTGTTCATAGTTTGTGCGATTTCATTCCTTTACAATGTTGAAATGAGGGATGAGAATGTATTGCTAGTTAGTTTTCATTGAAGGCTGGTATGAGATGGAAGTTGAAATGATCTGCTTATTATAGTACATAGCTATAAAATTACAAATTCTAGAGCAGGCCTGAAGATTTCTATGAGTGTTATCTTCTGTAACTCTCCATAGCCCATAGAGTGATCTCTTGACTAGTTTAAGAACCAGGAACTTATTCTAATATCCCTGACCCACCTATATTTATCTCCACTATACTGATTTTTCGTATGCTCATGTCTACGTATATGTGGCCTATTGAAGAGACTATAAGACTGACTTTCTATGAACTTCTCTTCAATTTGACCTGCTGCTAGAATCCCATAGAAGAGAATGGTTAGCGTTGTAAATAGTGTTCTAGGAGTTACTCATGTGTACTAGCGTGGGGAATCTCCTCTGTGTACCTGGAGTACGCCAACGGAGGAGATGCATGTTGAAGGGATTAGGATATAGGCTTTAGAAAAATCACTGTGTTCTGAATTCACAATAGGGATCTCCCTTAGCTATGCACTTAGTCTCAGTGAGCACTATACGCTTACCTACTAGCCTGGATATGAATCCTGAGACAATTCCTCTGAAGTATTGACTTGTAGTCTTCTTTTCTCTTCCTCTGAAGGGAGTGCAGTCCATTAGATCCCATACCCTAAACACTATATCGGGCTTAGCTAGGTCAAGTTTCTCCATTTCGTAGTTACTTATCCAGTTAAATCCTTTGACTACTTCAAAAGCAAGTATCAGTAGGTCTTTACCTTTAAGACCTGAGGCTCTGCTCCAGTAGTCTACAATTCTATATCCTACTCTAAATCCTATGTGAAAGAATAGTGCTTCAGCTCCACTACCTAGTTCTTCTACTATAACTCTATTTACTTCACGTAGCCATCTTCTCCTCTGTATAATTACTCCTCTATCTAGTACACAGAGTTCCACGAAAAACGGGGGGAATAGTACTCTCCCCATTCTTTTCACTCCATGCTCGTGTGAGAGTACTACATCTAATTCTCCTATTCGACTAAGTACTTCTTCTGGAGAGGCTTTCGCCTCTGTAAAGTCTGCTGAAAATATCCATGTACTCTCCTTGCTACCGCTAGGACCATATATGACACCACTTAGGATATTAACATTATAACCGGCAAGTATATCAGATACTCGCTTAAGAACTCCAGGAATGTTGACTAATTTTAGTGCAATGAAAACTATGTTCCTATCTTCTCTCTCTAAGATCTCCATTATAGGAAAGCCTATCCTATATACACTTTTCATCAATAATAATGAACTGAGGTGAGTGATAAATGTAACTTTCTAAAATATTAGAGTAGAGATAATATTCGTTTTTTCATCTATATTTTCGCTAATTTGGCGCGATATTACTAATAGTGACCTATAAAACTTAGCTCTGCTATTTTACGAGGACTCTCAGTCTCGTTATGGATGATTCCCAATTATCAACTCTCCAAGCAGTAAATGAGGGATCTATACCGGGTTTATATGCTATTATGAGCCATATTTCTCCTGGGCACTCTAACATTCTATGTCTATCGCTTAGAGATGGTAATGCCTCCTCGCGGGGATGACTATGGAAGAGACCAAGGTACTGATATCCTTTCCTCTTACCTTCGAGGATCTTCTTAATCCAATCCTTTTCATCAAACCAGAAGGCCCTTGGAGATCTTAGGATGTTAAGTAATTCCTCTATGTACTCTATACGGGCGGTGTGTCTATTAATGAAGCCTAATAGTACTCCGCAAGCTTCTATGGGAAATCTCTTTTTGACTATTCTAAATATCTTGGAGTATATCTCTTTAGGTATGATTACTTTATAGATTCTTAAAGGATTTTGGATTGAATTATTTTCTACCATTCCTCTCCATAAATATAATCTTAGAAGATTTATATTAAAGTACTCATATGCATTGTGATCTCAAACCTAGTTCTCTCATGCCTATCACTGCTCCTATAAAAGGGTATTGGGGGATAGCTATATATTCGTAAAGTCTCTAGTCCCAACATGAAGAGTAAAAGAGTATTCGTCGTACTCTACTCTCATATTGATGTGGGGTGGGGTTACTACTGGGGACCTACACTAGAGCATATACAACGTCAGAATAATGTGATAGTCTTTAGCGCACTTAACCTGATTAGAAGTGATCCTGATTTTAAATGGATTCTAGATAATACATATACTCTTCAAAGGTTCTATAGGGACTTTCCAGAATTACGTGAAGTTGTGAGATCTGCCTATAGGGAAGGGAGACTGGAAATAGCTCCCCCTGCTATAGCCATATCACCCTTATACATAGACGGAGAATCTTTCATTAGAAATATCCTCTTAGGCAAGGAATTTTTCAGGGAGATCCTTGGCAGGGATGTCAAAACTAATGTCTTTGCAGCATTCGATGTCACATGTCATCATCCACAGCTCCCTCAAATACTTAACAAGCTCGGATTCAGGTATTATATCCCTGGTAGACCTGGAAAGGAAGTGTACAAGGAGAAAGGAATTCCGGTGGAGTTCATCTGGGAGGGACTAGACGGCAGTCGTGTATTCTGTAATAGATTCAGCTATGGGAGAGGATATGTCGATCTTGAGAAGATTCTAGGAAGGAGTACTTGGAAAGTGGGGGCTAGGAATGCAGTGGAGCAGATGAGGAAGAGCATTAAGGAGGCATATGGGGATATAGAACCGCCCTATCTAGTATGCATTGGTAGGGACTGGCACCTGTTTCACCCAGCTCTCTGTGATCTCATAAGGTTTTGGAATAGTTTAGGAGAAGAGGAAGTGACTATTGCTACCCTAAGCGACTACTTTAAGCACTTGCCTAGAAAGGGACTCAAAGTAGTTAGGGGAGATATAGACCCTGTAAGCTGGGCAGCCATCTATGGTGTTGGAGGGGATATGGTTCGCTATAAGATAATTAGTGCTGTTAATGCACTCCTGAACAGTGAGAAGATCTGTAGCATAATCTCTCTCTATGGAAGGAGTTATCCCTTGAGGAGGTTCAAGAAGGCCTGGTATCTCGTGTGTATTAGTTGGCATCATGATATGTCGCACGGTTATGTATCTCATCCTGATTACGAGAAGTGGACTAGGATTCTCGACAATATTCGGAGGTGGGCATTAGATCAAGCTAGGCACTCCCTTAGGTACCTCGCTTCTAAAGTAGACACCTCATGGTCTAAGGGTACTCCTGTACTGGTGTTCAATACACTACCCTGGAGGAGAATGGATAAAGTCTTCGTCGAGACAATTATACCAGATCGATGTACTATTGAAGTATATGACTCAGAGGGGGATAGAATTCCGTCTCAGGTCGAAGTTCTGAAGAAGTTAAGTAGGGGGAAGAGATTGGTTAGAGTACACTTCCTAGCAGATGTACCGAGTCTGGGTTATAGCACGTATGATCTTAGGATAGAGGAGGAATACAGAGAACACTCGACTATGTCAGATAAGATCCTCGAGAATGATTACTTTAGATTGGAGTTCGAAAGAGGATGTATTTCAAGTATCTACGATAAACGGACTGAGTGTAATATACTGGATACTAGTGAGTATCTAGGAAATGATATAGTTGTACAGAACGTCAAGTTTAGACCTCCTAATGGTCTTGCTATAGATGAAGTAGTATCGGAGTTCAAGAGCAGTGACAATGGAGTTGATGAAGAATCGATCATGAGAGGTGAGCTTATGTCGATGTACAAGTCCCACACTATCTTCAAGGGTATAGATCTATCGAGGGAGGTAGTACTACACAACTATAAGCCTATGATAGAGTTCAGGACGATGATTAAGGATGAAGCTTACGATCACAGGATAAGGGCTATATTTCCATTAAGCTTTAAGGGTAGGGTCTTCAGGAGCATACCTTTCGGAGTAGTGGAGTTTAAGGCTGAAGAGGAGCCCTATCTCGGATGGGAGAGGAGCTATGGAAACTTACCTGGTGTCTTTTGGGCTAGTAACTGGGTAGATTACTCTTCCAACTCGTATGGTGTGATACTAGCGAATAGAGGTAGAATTGGATATCAGGTAGAAGAGAATAAACTATCGGTCATACTTCTTGCAACGAGGGATCCAGCTGTTCTATCTAGGTTCGCCTATCCTCACCTAATAGGGACAGGGATGTTCTCGTTTAACTATGTCCTCATACCTCATACGGAGAGCTGGAAGGATTCCAAATCCTACGTGCTCGTGGAGGAGTGGCTTAATCCACTAATGGCAATAGTAGTGGATAAGCATGAAGGTGTTATGCCCTCTGAAAAGAGCTTCATGAGCATATCTGGTGAAGGAGGGATTCTTCTAAGCTCTATCTACAGATCGAACTCAAGGATCTACCTCAGGATGTATGAAATAGAGGGTAGGGAGAGTAGTGTAGAACTCGTAGTGGATAAGCCTCCTAAGAGAATACTTGAAACTGACATGCTAGGAGAAGTGTTAGGAGAGAGCTCTATGAGAATCACTCTGAAGCCCTACGAGATTAAGACACTAGCCTTGGAATTCTAACTCATCGATATCTTCAGATTTGAGGCCAGTATATCCAAATGGAATTGGAGCACGAGAGACTACTGCCAGAGTGTAGAAGGTATGAGGAAGAGGCAGGAGCTCTAAATGAATTTTGGATGAAAGAGCTAGAAATATTGCAATTTAAGGCGGTATCCTGTAATTTTTCATAGTAGCTCTATTATTATCATATTTATCAGCTTGGAGAAATCTATAACGAGCAAATTCTCGATAGTATCTTCCTAGAGACATCATTTACAGGGTATCCCATACGTAAGAAATCGCTATGTTATGGGTACTACTAAGGCCGAGATAATTGTTTTACTCTCTTCTTCTCTTCATCGCTTAGACTGGCGTAGTATCCCTTCCCGATGATATTAGCCACTAGACCTGAGAAGCTTTTCAGGTCAAATGATGCTAATACTCCTATACCGAGGTCTTCGATGAGCACTATGCTAACTGCATCACATAAGCTAAGGCGTTCAGGCATCTTAACTAGTAGTTTCAAAGACTTCCTTAGAATTGACTCATCTACGATGAGAGTTGATATACCGCTCCTATCTATGAAATCTACCATGGCCTTAACAGCCTCTGCACTCAATCTAGATTTCAGTAAGAGCGTGGTTTCTAGGATTACGTAATCAGTCGTGTAGGCCTTACCGAATTTACCCTCAAGCGTATGGATCATCACGGCCACGGCATCTAGATGATTTACATCTCCCTTATCGAGTAGAGCGTAGAATATGCCCGTGTCTATGAGTATAGTCATTCTAATCACTTGCTTTCCGTGTAGAGGGTCTTAGCTAGCTCTTCATCTATATGTTCGGAGATGTCGCCTCCAACGACCCTGGCATGTTCTAGTAGCTCCTTAAGGGCCTCAATGTTTCCCTTAAATTCCTCTAGTTTCTCTTCAGCCATGGATAGAGCTATCCTAAAGGCCTCGGCCAAACTTGGGGCATTTATCTTCTTAGCAAATCTAGTTAGCCGCTCTTTATCCTCTAACGAGATACGCACCGTGGTGCTCATGATATATCGCCACGTAGATACATAAACTGAGCTATATATAAGCTTTACAACAGGATGCTATCCGCTACCACCGAATACGATGACCCGATCTCTATTCCGTATTAAATGTAGTCTTAGAGTATAGTGTACTGAGTGAGGTGGGAGAACCTATACCTCAGATACTACTAGTATCGGTAATTTAAATCGATGAGTTTAGGGGTTAGGAGTTATAGGGATAGTCTTAGACTAAGAAGAGTATTTACTCCTGAGAAGCTGAAGTACTTAGTAGAATCCACTAATACTATAATACATGAATACTATCCCACTTACGCATGATTTATGAAGGTTAGGGTTTAAATTAGGTTCCCTTACCTAATAAAATACTAGTATAGGTTATTCTTTAATAAAAGATTTTCCGATTTCAGTCGTCTAATCCATACTTTTGTAGTTAAATTTATTTCTTTATTTATTTCCAAGTAGTTATAGGGACTCAGTGAATATGGAATTACCTAGAGATCTCTTGAAAATGATCGAAGAAGACGAAAGAGTACTGTGGAGTGGGCGGCCTGAATTTAAGCCCTTTATACTTAAGAGTATGGGGGTCGCGATAGTCCCTCTACTCTTCATAGTCTTCTTCAGCTCATTTTTCCTTTATTTTCGAATACCCTTAATACTCCCTGTGTTGATATTCATGGTTCTCTGGTTTGGGATACTTGGGATTATGCTATTAAAATCCATCCTATATCCACCTCTTTTATGGAGGAATCTATACTATGTTATCACTAATAAGAGAATACTGGTAAGAAAGGGAGTAGTAGGCATAGATTACGATATTTTAAGTCTAGATTATGTTAGAAGAGCCTATATAGACAGAGGATTGTGGGATAAGATCTATAACACTGGAACTATAGTCATTGAGGCTATAGGAGTGACCCCTGTTAGATTTTATTCTATTCCAGATCCCCTTGAAGCCCATAAGAGGCTCCTAGAAGCGCTGAGAGAGTCAGAGGCTAGAAAAATATAGTGGACAGATCCTTTAAGCTATAAAGAGAGTTGAGAGTTGAGGGTAGACCTATTTGTAAATCTTGTGGAAAATATGCAGTATGGATT
>CAZFTG010000048.1:0-9954 GCA_964522205.1 uncultured Thermoproteales archaeon | reverse complement strand
TTTGAATTATAGCCTACTTGAGATTAGATCCGTTCAAAGTACTCCTCGAATATCTTAGCTATGCTCTCACTCACTATCTTGACAGAGACTTCATTATTGTAGTACAGTGCGGATTCGCTCCAGTTGTGGGATCCTACGAAGACTATCCTTCCATCTACTACTACGAACTTCATATGATCTGTATCGGCTTCGTCATCTAATCTCACATTGACACCATTCGCCCTGAGGTAATCGTAGGCCTTTACATTTTCCTTTAGGTATCCCCAGTGGGTTCTGTACTCGATGATCACCTTCACCTCGATCCCCCTCTTCCGTGCCTGTACTAGCTCCTTAAGAAGATCGTTTGCCCAATCGCTTGGATCCTCCGGATCGTATATCATGGAGTACATGGCTACTAAGATGGTCTTGTTAGCCTTTTCAATAGCATCTCTTACTGAGTGGTAGTACTCTCTGTTTTCGAGGATTTCTATCTTAAATCCTTCCTGTTCCTCTAGCTCTCTCAATCTCGCTAGTAGAGATGTATATGTCTCGTTGAGAGATGTATAGTTCTTCTCTAAAATCTTAAATTCCTTTTCTAACTCTTCAAAATCTCTTTTTAAGCTCTCGTACTTAGAGTTTAGGTTGCTATACTCATTCTCTAGTCTTGAGTATTCATCTGTAAGTTCATTGTACTCTCCAGCTATCTTAGTATAGTTCGAGTATATCCTAGTATAGTTGGATTGAAGAGTAACATACTCCGCCTTAAGCTTAGAGTAGTTTGTGATGAGCTCGTTATACTCTTTACTCAGTTTAGCTATCCTCGCTTTTAGCGATTGGTTTTCAGTTTTGAGGGAGAGTATCTCATTACTAGCGACTATCATCGATCCTAGGTATAGGGACCAGCCGACAACAGTGAGTACGAATAGTATTATGACTAGTGCTGTTAATCTAGTAGTAGACTTAGTATTCAATTTCATACTATTCAACCATAGTAGTTAGATTTTGGAAGATAAAAACTATTCTAACAGTGAATTTGTTGGAAGAGTACACTTATAAAATGTGGTAGAGTCAAAAGGGACACTATAATGCTCAATTCACTAAGTATATTGTTAGGTGCTACTAGTACATAAACTGCGCACCATCTTTACTATATAACTTTACCACTAAGGAACTCTAAAAACTCTTGTAGTGGAAAGTATCTATACTCTATTGGAATACCACATTGTGGGCGATAGCTAGTTCTCGAAGTACCGGGACTCTACTCTTATCAACCCCTCTTCTAGGGCTATCTTCATATACTTTTTAGGCCTCATTATGAGCTCTCTAATCTCCTCTTCTAATTCTGTTCTAGATACCTTCCTCCTAGCCACACCTTCCTCCATAGCCTTCTCCGCTACTGCTATAGCCTCCACTACATAGGCCTCTGCTTCCTCCATAGTTGGGATTATGTACTCTTCATGAATACCCTTCTGCTCTGCATATTTCACTAACGCCTCTGCAGCAGCTATGAACATGGAGTCCGTCATCTTCCTAGACCTAACTGTCAGTATCCCTCTGAAGACGGCTGGAAAACCAAGACTATTGTTTATCTGATTTGGAAAGTCGCTCCTCCCAGTAGCGACTACTCTAGCTCCTGCTTCCTTTGCCTCCCATGGCCATATTTCGGGTATCGGATTGGCCTCTGCGAATACTATAGGATCAGTAGCCATATCTTTGATCCATTCCTTCTTTATGATGCCTGGTCCTGGCCTCGATGCTGCTATGACCACATCAGCATCCTTTAAAGCCTCTCTTATCCCACCAACTCTACCCTCTGGATTGGTCTCCATAGCTATCCTATACTTCCATGGATTGGTCTTCTTGAGCACCTCAATATCCTCTCTATGCTGGTGTAGGATCCCCTTACTATCCACTGCCACTACTTTCCTCGGGTCAGCTCCAGCTACTTTGAGATATTTATAAGTGGCAGTGTTTGCTGCACCAATACCTACTAGCACTATTCTCACTTCCCTGAGCTCTTTACCGACTATTTTAAGGGCATTAATCAACCCTGCTAGTGTTACCAATGCTGTTCCCTGTTGGTCATCGTGCCATACAGGGATGTCCAAAATTTCGTTTAGCTTCTCTAGTATGTAGAAGCACTTTGGACTCTCTATATCCTCTAGGTTTACGGCTCCAAAGCTTGGCTCTAATGCCTTGACTATGTATATGAACTTATCTGGATCTCGTTCATTTACTACTAGTGGAATAGCATCAACACCACCTAGGTACTTGAACAACAGTGCCTTACCCTCCATTACAGGCATACCAGCTTCTGGCCCTATGTTGCCCAGCCCCAGGACTCTAGTACCATCGCTTATGACAAGAGCATAGTTCCACCTTAGAGTGTACTCAAAGGATAGATCTTTTCCTTTCTCGAAGATCTCTCTACAGGGTCCAGCTACACCAGGGGTATACCATATGGAGAAGGTATCTAGTCTGGTCACAGGCACCTTAGGAACTACCTCTATCTTACCCCCATACTTCAAGTGTAGTTCATTGGCTATGGAAAACCAATCTATCTTCCTCTTCTTGGACACTAAATCCCCCTCTATATAGATCTCTGGTATTATAAATTCGTGGTAGAGGTTTTATGCAGATCGAATATAAGATCTCGGGGATAGGGTTGAGTAGTATTCGATCGAGTAGAATGTATAGGATTATAGAAGATGCTGTCGTTCGTGCTCTCGCTAGAGCGAATATCCACCTACCACCTGACGTGAAAAATGCATTGAAGAGAGCCTACAAAACTGAGGAGAGTGAGAGGGCTAGGATTCAGATAGAGACTATGCTCAGAAATCTAGAATTAGCGGAGGAGCTCAATAGACCTATATGCCAGGATACTGGTCTCATAGTATACTATGTGAGGATGGGCTACGACTTCAGAGTTCGCATAGACACTATAGAAAAGGCCTTGGTCAGTGCTACTAGAAGGGCTACTATTGAAATTCCGCTAAGACCTAATACCGTAGACCCGCTGACTGGAGAGAACCCAGGGGATAATACTGGTAGAAACTCTCCAATAATTCACTGGGAGTTCACGAAGGGAGACTCTCTAGAAATAGTCGTAGTTCCAAAGGGTGGCGGATCGGAATACGTCACTGTTCTGAAGACGATACCACCTGGATTAGGGTTGAGAGGGGTCAAGAAAGTGGTAGTTGATGCTGTCTTAGAGGCAGGTGCTAAGCCATGTCCACCGACTATAGTCGGTATAGGCCTAGGCGGAGGAGTGGATACGGCTGTGTATTTAGCTAAAAAGGCTGCGAGTGTTAGAAGGTTGGGTACTATGAACCCCAATCCTACGCTAGCCAGGCTTGAAGAGGAGCTCTATAATGAGTTAAACTCACTTGGTATAGGTCCTCAGGGCCTAGGCGGTAGGACTACAGTTCTGGGAGTGCACATCGACTACTCTTACAGACATCCAGCGTTCTATCCAGTAGCCGTAGTGTTCCAATGTTGGGCTGCTAGAAGGGCTACAGTACTAGTGGGTAGAGATGGGAGCTCTACTATAGTTCAGTGAGGTGTATGAAATGTCCGAGTACCATTTGAAAACCCCCATAAAAGAGGAGGAGATAAGAAAGTTGAGAGTAGACGATATAGTCTACCTTAGTGGTACTATAGTCACTGCTCGCGATACCGGTCATAAGAGGATATTGGAGTACTATGAACAGGGAAAGCCTATTCCTATAGACCTACGTGGAGGGGTTATCTACCACTGTGGCCCTGTGGTATTGAAAAGAGATGATGAATGGGTAGTTATTGCTGCAGGACCTACGACCAGCACCCGCATGGAACTCTATGAGGCTTCCATCATAGAGAAGTTCGGTATTAGAATGATCATAGGTAAGGGTGGCATGGGTGTGAGGACGGCTGAGGCTTGTAGGAGATATGGTGCAGTCTATACCGTATTTACAGGAGGGGCTGCAGTACTAGCCGCTAGAGCTATTAAGAGGGTTTTAGGAGTGGAGTGGCTTGATCTAGGAGTGCCCGAGGCTCTCTGGATACTTGAGGTAGAGGAGTTCGGCCCTCTGTTAGTCGTAATAGACTCAACAGGTAGAAATCTCATTGAAGAGATAATCAGAGAAGCTCGTAAAAGGCGTGATAGAGTATTCAGTTCTCCAAGCATAACCTAGGTATGTGGATGGGGTCTACTATTTTCATTGTCCAATTCTTCCATTTAACTTCTTTTAAGAGGTAGACTTTTAAGTCTTCTATGTTCTGGGTATGCTGGATCGAGTGAATAATGGAGAATATTAGCGTCTATATCTTCTTCATCTTAGATGGTGGCCAGTTCTCGGGCCTACCTGTTCTAGGGGGTTCTGACGTTATTACTCTCTTAAATTCCTTTAGAAAATCTATAAGCTCCCCTCTCTTTAGGATAAAACCATCATCTGTCTTTTCGATGACAACTATATCACCTAGTTCATCCCTAATCTCATGTCATTTCTAAGAAGAGACAAGTTGTCATACCAAAGCTTTATCAAAACTGGTCACGAAGTCTCGATTAAGTCATGATATTAAAGATGCTACTCTATATGTTTCATATGTGAAAGACCATCTTTCGACTAGGCATAAGGCTTAAAAGGATGCAATATTACTTTGAGTGTGATTTCTTTCAGAAGAATTAAAGATGCTATAGATGATGTAGTCGATTACCTTGTCTATACTCCCGAAAATGTGAGTATAGAACTTGAAAAATCTCTTAACAAGATCAGCGGAGAAAACTTCTCATCTAAAGTAGACCTACCCCCTTATCCGAAGTCTACTATGGACGGTTATGCTCTAAGGCATACGGATATTAGCGGAGCGAGTAGGGATAATCCCATACCACTTAAGCTTATAGGATCCATCACTATGCCATTTAAAAAGTACGATCTGAAAGTCGGAGAAGGAGAGTGTGTCTTTATAGAGACTGGTTGCTTCCTTCCTAGTGGTACGGACGCTGTAGTGAGGATTGAAGATACCTACAGAGAAGGGGAAGTAGTATACGTAATGAAGACACTAGCTAAGTACGAGAACGTATCTCTACCGGGTGAGGAGCTTAAAAGAGGAGATCCTATTCTAAAGAGGGGTATAAGGATTAAGCCATGGCACATTGCAGCACTAAGGCTCCATGGAGTTAGTGAAATTGAAGTCCTAAACCTTAGAGTACTAGTAGTAGGAACTGGTGATGAGTTTCTAGAAGGATTACACATACCTTTCACTCTAAGCCTAGTAAGACAGTGGTTTATAGAGTATGGTTTTCTTAAAGCTGAAGAGATAGTAGTAGGTGATAATAAGGATGAGATTAAGAGGATCATTCGTAAGAGTCTACTTAACTACGATATGATAGTACTCTGTGGTGGTACATCCCTGGGAATGAAAGACTATCTAGCACAAGCAATCAAGGAACTTTCACCAGATGTATATATCCATGGTATAGCTCTCAAGCCGGGAAGGACTACGATACTCTCAGCCATAAGTGGAAAGCCAGTGATCGGTATAAGTGGTCTACCCGTAGCCGCCTACGCAAATCTCGAACTTGTTATAAGCGAGATCTTGAGAAGATGGTTGGGGGCAGAGCCTATTATTAAGCCCAGAATTAAAGCCATATTAACGAGGAGGGTGACCACTAAGAGTGGTGTAAGGGCCTTAGTTAGGGTTAGAGTATATTCAAGAAAGGGTAGCTATATAGCCGAACCCCTATTGACTGGAGGCTCAGGATCTCTAAGGAGCCTACTACTATCTAATGGCTACCTAGTAATACCTGAAGATGTGGAGGGATTTGAGGAGGGGGAGGTGGTAGAAGTTGTCATCCACTCCTGGTTCTAGGAGAATATATAGGAAACCTATACCCTTTTCCCGCGTAGTAGAGATTATCGAAAATTACTTTAAGCTAGAGCCTAAGGGCGTGGAATGCGTACCTCTCTCTGAGGCTGTAAATAGAGTGCTGGCAGAGGATGTGCACGCTATGTACAGCTATCCTCCCTTTGATAGAGCCCTATATGATGGCTATGCCTTAATATCAGACGATATCGTGAGTGCCTATGAGGACAGCCCTATCAAACTATCTCTTAAAGGGAGAATTTTAGCTGGAGAAGAGCCTAAAGTAGAGCTGAAAAGGGGAGAGTGTTGTGAAGTGGCTACGGGAGCTCCCATACCCTATCCTGCTGATGTTGTAGTACCAATTGAGTATTCGAAAGAAGTGGATAATTCAGTCTACATCTATAGACGCTTCAATAAGGGCTTCGGTATTCAGTATGCATGTACTGACTGTGTCAAAGGAGAAGTTGTGGCGAAAAGAGGTACACTCCTAACCCCTCTCCTGATAGGAACGCTTGCCTCTGTGGGTATTACTGAGGTAAAGGTCTACACTAAGCCCACTATAGGTATTATAGCTATTGGTAATGAACTGATAGAACCTGGGAAAGCTCTGAAGAGATGGAAAGTCTACGAATCTAACTCCCTCATGGTCAGGAGCTTTTTAAGAGATCTAGGCTTCGAAGCTCACTATCTAGGACTAATTGAAGACCGTTATGAGGACCTTAAAGCATTACTGGATCGAGCTCTCACAAAATTTGATGTAGTGATGACCATAGGTGGAACTTCTGCTGGATATGAGGATATAGTGTATAGGGTATTGGAGAACTATGAACCAGGAATCATAGTACATGGTCTAAAGATTAAACCAGGTAGTCCTACTATCATAGCAGTTGCTAGAGATAAGTTGATAATAGGCCTACCCGGCTTCCCTCTCTCCTGCTTTCTAGTCCTCCACTTGATAGTTAAAGAGATCCTATGTAAGATGACTGGCTTACCCCAGGAAAAGAGGGAACTCTATGGAACACTACTAAAGAATGTAGGTGGAACTCTCGGTTACGTCAGATTAGTCCCTGCATTAATTAAAAGAGAAGGCAGTACTTTCTATGCATATCCGATACACCTCCACAGTGGTTTCCTGTTAAAGGCATCACTTTGTGATGGATTCGTTCTAGTACCTGAAGATAGAGAACTCATCACAAGGGGGGAGAGAGTTAAGATTATCCTAACCAATTTTAAAGATTCAGATCTTATCTTCATAGGGAGTCACTGTCCTCTCACTGAAAGACTACTCTTAGAGCTTCATAGAGAGGGGGTTAGGGTAAAGTACCTCTTTACTGGCAGTATGAGTGGTGTAGTGGCGATAAAGGATGGATTCGCTGATATAGCGGGAATGCACATATACTCTCCGAGAAGTGATAGTTATAATAGGGATCTTCTAGAGGATATCGGGATTAGGGATATCGTACTCATAAGAGGCTATGATAGAGAACAGGGCTTCATCTTGAGAAAGGGATTAGGAGGTCTTGTCAATAGCTTTACAGACATTGTAAATCTCAAGCTTAGGTTTATAAATAGAAACAAGGGTTCTGGAACAAGAGCTCTAGTAGATTATCTTATATCAAAGGAAGCTGAAAAGAGAGGGATGGATCCCGATCAGCTCAAGGCTTCGATAAGAGGGTATAACGTAGAAGTGAGTACCCATGAGAGTATAGCACTAGCGATAGTAGAGGGAAGAGCTGATGTCGGTGTGGGGATAAGGTATGTGGCTGATGAGTACGGTCTAGATTTCACAAGGATTAAATACGAACACTACGATTTCCTAGTGAGACGAGCATTCATGAAGTCGAAAGCCTTCAAGTTATTTAACAGACTACTAACAGAGTACTTGAAGAATATTATAGGCGAGTATAGGGGATATAGAATACCCGATGACTTAGGAGAGGTGGTCTACGAGGTATGAAGTATTTATATGATTCCTACGGAAGACCTCTAACCCATGTGAGAGTGACGGTAACGCACAGGTGTAATTACAGTTGTGTATACTGTCATGGCGAAGGGGAATATAATACATATAATAATATTAATGAAATGAGTATATATGATTACGAGCTCATAGCTAGAGCTATAGCTGAGCTGAATATTAGATTCATAAAGATTACAGGCGGGGAACCTCTCATAAGAGATGATATCGGTGATATTTTGAGAGTATTCCGTGAGGAGTGTAGTTCTAGTGAGCTATCAATGGTCACTAACGGCTACTTTCTACTAGATAGGTTAGAGGATATAGTGAATTACGTCGACAGGGTAAACGTAAGTCTACCCTCACTGAATAGAGAGACCTATACAAAGATCACTGGAAAGAATGGTCTTGATAGAGTGCTCAGGGGATTAGAGAGGATACTAGATAGCGGAATTAAAGTGAAGATAAACACTGTCGTAACTAGACTAAATTGTAGTGAAGTAGGTGAACTAATAGACTATGCTAATAACTTGGGTGTAGATCTAAGTCTAATAGAGCTAATACCCCTAGGAAGGGGGAAGACTGTGTACAGAGGACTACACGAGAGTCTAAATGAAATAGAGAATGTAGTTCAAAATAGAGCTACCTCCTACTATAAGAGATCCCTTCATAATAGGCCAGTTTACATCCTTCCAGGAGGGACTAAGGTAGAGATCGTGAAGTCCTATGGAAATCCTAGCTTCTGTCGTGGATGTACAAGAATCAGAATAACAGCTGATGGAAAAATCAAGCCATGTCTTATGAGGGATGATAACTTAGTTGATATAAGAGATGTGCTGTCGGATAAGATACCTCAAGATAGTAAGGTTACTCTGCTGATTGAACGTTTTAAAAAAGCTAATCTCTTAAGAGAACCCTTCTTTAAGTAGGTGGTGATAATTGGGAGCTAGAATGGTGGACATCTCGAATAAGCCACAGAGCCTCAGAGAGGCTGTAGCAGAAGGTAAGATAAGGTTGAAGAGAAGTACTATAGAGCTGATAAAGAAGGGATTAGTAGAAAAGGGTGATGTAAGGACTGTGACTGAGATTGTTGGATTACTCGCAGCTAAGAGGACTCCACTTCTACTTCCTCTCTGTCATCCAATACCGATAACTAATGTATCGATAGATATGAAAATTGATGAAAATGAGAGCTGTATAGTTATAACGGCTAGAGTGAAGACTATAGCTCAAACTGGAGTAGAGATGGAAGCCCTCACTGCGACAGTACTGGCTCTACTCAACATATGGGATATGGTCAAGAAGTATGAGAAAGACGAGAGAGGAGAGTACCCTTCGACACTAATATATGATGTTAGGGTGATCTCGAAGAAGAAGATCACCTTAAAGCGCACTTAGAACCTCATTTACTCTAGTACTCTCTTTAATCTCTAGAACCAGTAGGACGTAGTTAGGAGATTCTATAGTGAGCAGGGGCTTCATCGATTTCCTCAAATCCTCCAGCTTTCCTTCTAAGCTTTCTTTTTTAACTCTTATCAACATAAAGCTCTCTACATTTTTCAACCTTCCTAGGGTATATCTTAGAATAAATGAGCTATCGACTAATGGAGCATCTGTACTAGTGCGTATGTAGTTCATCCTCCAATGGGTGACTCCTCTTAACATATCGAGCATATGGTCAAGTTGTGGAAGTATTATTTTCTCCAGCGCCAGTCTTACAGCGTTGGGACTTCCTGGTAGTATGAAGATCGCTCTACCCCCAATACTTCCCGCGGTAGACCTGGAGAGTATTGCTCTAAGACCTATGTCTTCAATAGATAGACTTCTGAAAAGTTCTCCAAATCCCCTAAGCTCCTTATCCATTAGAGGTTTTATAGCTTCGATACTGACGTCTCTGTGGCTTAATCCAGTACCTCCACATACTAGTATAACCTCAGTCTCTTCTGGAATACTGTAGAGACTCTTCCTCAGTTCATGTATACTATTCGGAGAGAACGTGACATGTAGGAGCTTATATCCCCTCTCCTTCAATATCCCTCTAACTAGAGGAGTTATCCTATCCAAACTAGGATCCAACCATACACTATCACCAACTATTATGAGGCTGAAGTTAGTCATACACTCTACCTCAGGAACTTTAAAGTGTGTACAATATAAGCATAAGGTGACATTTA
>CAZFTG010000047.1:0-10536 GCA_964522205.1 uncultured Thermoproteales archaeon | reverse complement strand
AGTTATCGAATTTGTAGTACAGCAGAACCCTTCAACTTACCATGCTTTAAATCCTTCAAGGCTCTGTTTGCTTCACTGAGAGAATACACAGTTACCGTCGGTTTAATGCCTATCCTAGAGGCTTCATGAAGAAATTCTCTAACATCACTCCTGGTCACATTAGCCACACTCTTGATTTCACGCTCTAGCCATAGAAGATCGTAGTTTAAGTGTTCTATCGGAGACATATATATACCTGCTAGGACAAGTCTACCGGCTTTATCGAGCTTTTTCAAAGCTTCAACTGCAACCCATCCAGCTGGTGCAAAAACGATAGCAGCATCCAATTTAACACCAGGATCATCTGTAGGAGCGCCGGCCCAGGTAGCTCCAAGTTCAAGAGCATGCTCTTGTCTCATCTTAGACCTAGTGAAGACATATACTTCAAGCCCACGGCTAACCGCAACTCGAATCACCATATGGGCTGAGGATCCAAAACCGAACATTCCAAGCCTACCTTCACCTACTTCCAATAACTTCGTCAGTTTAAGTGCTCTATATCCAATAGCTCCACCACATAGTAGCGGAGCAGCGTGTAGGTCGTCTATTCCACTTGGAATTAAATGTGTAAAGTGTTCTCGCGCTATCATGTATTCAGCATATCCTCCATCAACACTATACCCTGTGAACAGGGCTCTATCACATAAGTTTTCAAGTCCTACCCTACAGTACTTACACTCTCCACAGCTCCAATATAACCATGGAACACCTACCCTATCACCAGGTCTAACAGATTCTACACTACTCCCGATCTTCTCAACTATACCAACAACTTGATGACCAACTACTACTGGTAACTTTACAGCCTTTAATTCACCCTCAACAATATGTAGGTCAGTTCTACAGACACCACAACAAGTAACTCTAATCAGGATCTCTGATCTATCAATCCTAGGTATTTCCATGTCCATAAGCTTCAGAGGATCTCTCTCAACTTCACACTGCTCGTAGAGTACCATAGCTTTCACTAGAGACCCCCCACACTATAACTTCTACCTAAATTAATTAAAGAGTATACTAGTGGGAACAATATGATACTCCTACTGGATGATGATTTCAGATATCCCCCATGTAACGTTGAGGATGTCCGCTAAACTCAATAGTAATTAAATTCAACAAGTGAGATGTAATAGAATAATTATTTATCCTCTACGAGAAATAATATCTTGTTCCCTATCCACCCTTTTAGATCATCCATTATAGGCTCAAACTCTTTCTCTCTCCTATAAAATAATACTGGCATATTATATTCTCTAGCTAGTGCCAGAGTATGACAGTCGATGATACTTATCCGGAAAAGGCACTTGCATTCAGCAGCAGATCTACCAATCCTATCTGAACTCACAATATTAAAATATCCCGAGTCCACTATAAGGTCTATCCTTTTCTTAGCTTTACTCATTCCAAATAGACGGCATAACACGTAAAGAGCCTCTATAATATTTAGAGACGTTGTATAGGGTGTGAGAACTTCATCTACTATCAGCTTCACCAACTTCTTGCCGTCTTCTGTAGCAAGCGCTATCTCAATTAAAATACTTGTATCTATCACAATATCTTCTTCTAAAAACTTCCTCCTCAAGCTCGGTCTCCTCCTCTAGTAATCTGCGAGCCCTCTCTACAACCTCTTTTGAAACCTCCATTTCTATGAGCTTTTGCAATAGTTTAGGGTTTCTTGCTCTACTTCTCTTTATGAGAATTCTAATAACATCATCATAACTTAAGCGTCTTCTAAGCTCACTCTCCAACTCTATCAATACATCAGTTAACAATTCTTTTGTCGCTTTAGACAACTTTATCGTGGTAGACAAAGTATACACCATATAAAAAGTATACCATGATCTTATAAGTTTATCTCAAAATCCCTACCAGTCCATAGAGCTAGAGATGGAGATATGCGAATCGAAACTATTCAGAGGAGACGTGTCCCACTAAAGTGAGGAGAAGGTCAAAAATAACGCCTTCTTACTTGCAGGTTAAGGGAGGATGCTTACTATACTCCTTGTGTGCTTGAGTACTGTCCTATTCTCCTGACCCAAAATCCTTCTTTGAAACTCTGAAGCATACTCGGATTCCAAGTTATCTAGAATAGAGCCCTGAAGCTTTCTTGAGAATTGGGATAGATTTTGATGAGCCATAGTAAGCGATAAGCTACACTTCCTAGCTTCCAATAGAGTTCCTATGAAGGATTCTATGGCAAAGTTCTTCTTCAGCTCTACACTTAGTCTTCTAACTTAGGATACAGAGTTTTACTCTTCTCTTTTTCAAATACTCTTTTTAAGACTTAGGAGAGGTTCAGGCGGGATTTAAATCCATGATTCCCAGCTTACTAAGCCTATGAGCAAGAGTATTAATAAAGTAAATAAGGTTTTTAAAACACAGATAGATTGAATCTTTATGAAAAGGAAGTTAGCTATCATAGGTCTCGACTCCTTTTCGTATGAGTGGTTAGAGCCATTATTTTCTAGAGGCTACCTATCTAATGTAAAGAGACTCATGGAGAAGGGTAGCTTCTGTCTTCTTAAAACACCCATTGTAGGCGCCACCCCCCATAACTGGGCGACAATATCCACAGGTGCAACCTTCTCACGTCATGGTTGTGTATGGCATGTGAAGGCACCTGGAGCAGTAAAACCATTATACGGATTCTCCTCCTCTACACTAGTAGCAGAACCTATATGGGCCGTAGTCTCTAGAGTAGGAGGAAAGAGTATTCTAATAGATGTACCCCAGTCCTATCCAGTACTCTGGAAAAATGTAGTACATGTAGGAGAGGATGGACGTCCCGACAGCAGCTATAGATGTATACAGGTATCCAAAGCCTATCTAAGTGAAGATCTCTACGAGCAGTACACCAGAAGAGCTCAGCTAGCAGCCCACCCTTTACCCGAGTATTATAGAGTTTTAGTGAAAGCTCATCTAGTAAAAGTACTCGTGAGAAGAGCAAATGGCTGGAAGGGATTAGAAACTTCAGATCTCTATGAGGCTGAAATTCCCATCTACTTAGAGGGTATGAAGTATGGCTCTCAGGCTAAAAGCACGAGAGAAGATGTGAAGTTCATCACTAAGTTCTATCTATTAATAAAACCTGTTGATAAACTAGTTGAGCTGTACTCCGAGAGAGTAGTAGATGCTAAACTTGGAGTATCTAAATTGGGCTCATGGAGTAATTGGATACTATACAAATTCCCAGTGGAAGGAGAAGTTATCGAAGCCTACTTCAGATTTAAACTCTTAAGATTGGAGAATGAAGGTAGAAGTCTACACATTTATCTCAGTCAGATATACCCTGCCAGAGCGTTCACACATCCAGAGGATCTAAGCGAGGAGTTAATAAGAGAGTGTGGACCCTACCTACAGACTCCAACTAGACAACAGGTGGGGCTCTGTGGTGCCTGTGACGTGTATACCTTCATAGAGGAGTTGGAATACCAGGGTTTGTGGTACGCTAAAGCTTCTAGATACATCTTGAAGAATAGAGAATGGGATCTCTTTTACATAAAATACCACGCACCGGACTTTCTAAATCACCTATGTGCATATATGATAGATGAGAGACATCCACTATACGATCCAGAGAGACTTGAGGAAGGTTGGGAGCTTTGGGCTAGAGTACTCGAGCCTGTAGATGAAATAGTCGAGACAGTTATGGAAACAATTGAGGATGGAATCATAGTGATAGTCTCCGATCACGGTTCTAAGCTAATGCACCCACTCTACATGTACACTACAATACTTGCTGGAAGAGTTATCATTGAAGCTCTTGAGAGAAAAGGCTATGTTGTAAGGAGATCTAATGGAGAAGTAGATTGGACTAAGAGTATAGTGAGGCCTGGATCCTTTGGTTATAATCTATCGGTCAAGGGTAGAGATCCTGATGGAATAATTGATCCCGATGACTTCGAGAAGACTAGACTAGA
Source organism: uncultured Thermoproteales archaeon (assembly GCA_964522205.1). Lineage (GTDB taxonomy): Archaea > Thermoproteota > Thermoprotei > Thermofilales > B20-G17 > B20-G17. Next base: position 6,577 of record CAZFTG010000047.1, on the reverse strand, counting down.
GGTCATAGAGATCTTAAGAGAATTGAAGAATCCGATTGTGAATTCTCATATATTTAAGCTAGTCTGTAGACGTGAGAATGCTGAAGCTCTCGGGTACGGAGGAGATAGATGTGCAGATATCTTTGTATGGCCAAACTTCGGGGATCGCCTAGAGTTAGAGTATGGGAAGATCACGAAAGAGGACTACGAGAAAATAGGCATAACGGATATAGGAACCTGGGAGTGGCCTATGGGAATCCCCACAGGAGCACACTCTGATATAGCGATGTTGCTCATAAGTGGACCAGGAATTAAAAAGGGCTATAGATGTACGAGGAAGTACTCATTACTAAATGTTGTCCCTACAATATGCCACGTTGCAGGATTACCCAAACCTAGAGACCATGAAGGAGGAATAATCATGGAGATCTTGGACTCAGAGGGTACCGAGGAATTATAGGTATGTCCACCACCTTAATATTTCTAGCCTTAAAAGCTGGTCTACTACTCATAACACTAAATGCCCTAGGTGCTCTCTTCATTCTATTTGTGAAGGGAGTCTCTCAGAGATCACTTGATATAAGTTTGGGATTCGCCTCTGGAGTCATGATTACCGCCAGTTTTACAAGTCTAATTCTTCCAGGAATAAATAGAGGAGGTCTGATCCCTGTTCTAATAGGAATAACCTTGGGATCAACTATTATGACTCTAGCTGATAGAATAGTTCCTCATATGCATAGGATCATAGGATTGGAGGGTGTAGGTACAGAGCACATAAGAGTCCTATGGCTATTAGTAATGGCCATGACACTCCATAACATACCTGAAGGACTAGCTGTAGGAGTTGCATTTGGCTCTGGAGAGATATCCAAGGCATTAGCATTAGCTATAGCCATAGGATTGCAGAATATTCCAGAGGGGCTATCTATTAGTTTCTCTGCATTTTCTATGAAAGGAGTTTCAAAGGGTCAAGCCTTTATGATCTCTGTACTCTCAGGAGTTGTAGAGCTACCTCTATCTCTTCTAGGAGTGATAACAGTAAGCTTAGTTGAGCCTGTTATTCCATATGCTATGGGGTTTGCAGCTGGGGCTATGATCTTTGTTGTAAGTGATGAGATGATTCCAGAGACTCATAGAGCAGGGCATGAGAGATTAGCATCTTACGGATTAATCATAGGGTTAATGGTAATGCTCATTCTCGATATTCTTCTAGGTGCATGAGAACAGGAAGTGTACTCACACCCACTTCACATAACTCAATGACCATAATTAAAGAGGAATTATCCGCTTATAGGCAGATGGAACTCCACTCTCCGTTCAGGCTTTACATAGTAGCTATTCCAGACAGAGCCACAGGAGCACTTCCAGGAGTCATAAAGAGTGACATTATCGGTTGTAATGATATCTTTGCCTACTACATACATGTCAGCGTTGGTTATTAGTTCAACATTAGTATCCTTCTTCTTAATCTGGACATAAACCTCCTCCTTAGATGGACATAGAAGTATTAGGTTCAGATAGGTGTTATGAATACGTCTAACTATTCTCATGGGTACTACTGTCTCTGTTTCCTCCCCATTCCAGTCGTAAGTACTAGAGGAGCATATACGTAACTCTTCCCCCTCTTCCGAGATACTTGGACTTTCACCTACTAGAGTCGGAGTCACAGTTCCATCTTTCCAAAATGTACTTAAGGTCGCTAAGTGAAGCCGAGATTCTGGTGATGCAGTACCATTATTGTAGTCTATGACTTCATGTCTCCCCCAAGAGATACTAACCTTCTTAGCTCCAATAGTATGAGTATGGCCTGTGAATAAGCATATGAGATCCACTGCATCCTTGAAGACCTCGGGCGAGTATGGATACCATTCGCAGAATGAGTGATGAACTAAAATCACCTTCTTACTCCCATCCTCGATAAGTCTCCTCCTAAGCCATATCATATCGGGAAGGGATAAATAAGGTGTAGATTGTCCTGGAATTACCGTCTGTTCGTTGTAGGAGTCAAAACCTATGAGCTTAAACCTTCCGATGACGAGAGACCATAGTCTTTCAAACCACTCATGAAATGAGTAGCATCCTGGATCTACATCATGGTTACCTTTAATCCATAGGTTGTTCGGGAGTCTATTCCTGACATAATACCAAAGAGTTCTAAACCACTCGCTCTCTATTTCAGAGATCATCCTCTCACCTTTATAGAATCCATAGACACCAGTTCCATTCACAAGATCACCTCCTAGTACGGTAAGAGTAGGTCTGTAAAGAGCTAAGATATCCACTAATTTCTTCGTTACTTCAGGTACTTCATTCGTTGAGTGTAGGTCTGCTATCCATCCTAGAGTAAAGGGATGTACCTGAGCTAGATGAGCAGTCACATTAGACTCAGCTTTTATGTGATTTTCATAAGGCACATAATGTCCATGAATACACCAAGTTGAAGGGTCTATATAGGCTATATCACCCTCACGAAGGGATATATACTCAGAGGTGAACCTATAGTCTCCATCTATCGTGTACATACCTGATCGATACCTCCAACTTCTCTACCCTGAAGTTTAATAAACCTTTCAATGTCTCAATTGTCCATAGGGGACAGAGAAAGCCTAGGCTCTGAACGTTACAAGGCTAGAACTGCTGTGGCTATTATTGATGCTAAGAGAGTCTTTATCATAAACTTCTTTAAATATTACTGGATTAAATAGTAAAACTAATATAAACTAACTATAACCCTGTTAAAGACTAATAAGAGGGAAAAATATGAACATAAAAAGTCTTTCACAAGTTATGGATTACCTCACAGGTAAGAGACGATTCTACGTATTACTTTACTTATGCTTTCTAGTTCTACTACCATATGCCTCTAAAGGCTATCTGTGGCATGAGATGTGGAGTGTGATTAAGGAAGTAGTAGCATATAATGCGATTATATATGTACTAGTAGATCTCATTTGGCCTTCTGTTCTCTTACATGTACTTGCACTAATTTTAATAATTGCTATTGTAATTTGGAATGGAAGAGTAGCTAAGGCTTTTGATATTTACGTGTTTATAGTTTATTTTATGATAGCTATAGGTCAGGGAATAGGTATCTCAGAACGTTATGGCTTAATAGTACTTACGGGTAATATTGTCTTAACACTTTTAGTCGCCTTCTCATGGGGCTGGGAATGTTTAGTTCATAGGAATAAATTCAGGAAAGAGTTCTTTACTCCTGAGCGGCTATGGTCAACTCCATTGGCAGTTTTAGCTTATTGGTCACCAATAGAACCCTTTAGGCTAGATCCATTATATCTTTTAATAGGATATTTTGGAGTCTCATACTGCTTTACTACACCAGTTGTGCTAACCCTGATGTCTCTTTACTATCCAGATGTAAATAAGCCCGTGATGAGGTTAACGGCCTTTCTGGGTCTCATATTCGGTTTATATAATGTAATACCACCACTTCTACTTCTCGTAGCAGGTACATATATTATAGAAGCTGTTTGGAGAGGTACTATCCTACATTTACCACTTCTTATTACAAGTATTTATGCATTAATGCTTACTATTAAAGAATCTTAGAATATAGAATATAAACTTCTACTTCAAATATATTTTATGATGAAGTTTTACATATTTCAACTCCTAACTTTGAAGACATGTGAGCTAATCTCTGGCACACCACAGTCATAAAGATACTCTAAATTTCTTTTTCTTAGAAATAACTTAGAGAAAAAGGTACAATCTAATTATCTGGTTCTCATTATCTTCTGAGGAGCGACCTTTTGTATAGCGGAAAGTACTTCATCAAATGTAGTTCCACTAGCTATGTTTATCTTCACGGACTTACCGTACATAGGAATGATCTTGATATGACCTCCAGTAATTCGTCCGGGTCTCTTAGCCTCGATTACATTTACATGCTCCCAGAAGAACTCGAAACTCTTCTTTTTAGTATTCAACTCCCGAAGCAGCTTCTCCTGCTGTTCAGCCTTCCCAGCATCTTTAACCACAGCTATAGTACTAGTGATAGGAGATAGACTATCCATAAATGCTCTCATACGTGATTTGACACCTGCAATTCTGCGATTGGTAATATAGAGATAGTAAGGCTCAATATACCTGTAGAAAAGTATAGTCTCCCCAGTTGATACAGTGGGTTGTTCAGCTGGCTGAGGGGGTGGAGGCGGAGGAGGGGGTGGTAGAGGTTGCGGGCGTTCAGGTATCCTAGGCGTTAGTGCTGTTCCACAGAAAGGACAAAATCTGAAGTCAGGCCTGACCTCTCGACCACACCTAGGACAATATGGCATATACGACACTTTTAAGCGGTGCTCGGAATTTAAAAAGATTGTGATATTCTCTAAACATAATTATTGCATTCTCTACTTAAGTAAACTCTGAATCCTACTACAATTCAAGTTCTAGCGTTACCGCTCTAGCTGAAGGTGGAATCATAAATTAACCGCAAGAAAACTCCTTACTTTAGTGAGCCGAGCATAAAGGAGTATCTCAAAACTTCTACATGAACGAATTAGAAAAATGAAAAAGAGGTTAGAGGAGCTACGAGAAGAGGGGAAAAGCTCTAAGTAGAGAGGGGTAAAGAACTAACTATGAGTCTTAAAGATACTAATGTTCTGGAATTCCTTCCTCCTTACTAATAAAACAACCTACTATTACCTAGCTTTTCAAGGTACTATAAGTTGTTAGTATGGGATGCGTTAGATAATAGTAATAGATTATTGGAAATAGCCTTTATTAATAGCCATAGTGTCCTTTACTCTACTCAATAATGTCTTTTCTAAAATTGCTTTACTCCATGTTAGACTTAAACCTCATGACCTGCTGTTTTGTCAAGAACAGATACATTGTCCCATACTCTACACTAGGCTCTATTTGACTATTCTCATACCACTCATTCCATGAAGTTATGAATATCCAGTCGGGATCATGCTTTAATGCTGTATTCCATGAGTCTATGTAGTACCTCCCATCTTGTCTTGGTTCTAATAATCTCCCAATCCCCTTAATCAAGTAGTTATCAAATCCCGGGGTTACTGTAGCCACAAAGAGCTTACCTCTCTTACGGAGCTCTTTACTAACTCTCTCATAGAGAGAGGAGAGATCAATTCCCTTTGTGGTAAAGCCTATAGGATTATAGGTGTGCAATCCGTCCATAACCTCAGCATACCTGGGATCTAAGGAATCACCTATGATGAATACTTCGTATCCCTCCTCCTTCAAATACTTCCTTATTCTCCTCCATTCTTCAATATCATCAGTACAGGACTCTTTTAGCTGATCTATCACCCTACCGTACACGACTATTACGGGCCTACCACCTACTTTTAACCATTTAGGGTGCCTACCGTACCGTTCTAGTATTCTCATGAAGTCATCGATTATGTTTTCAGAAACCGATGCTTTACCATATTTAGCGTTTTCATAGTATAGTGTCACTGAGAAACCCTCTGGAGCCAGCTCAAGTAGTTTATGTAGAGTAGCATCAGAGCTTAAGACCACTTTATAGCGCATATCCTCTCTAGGAAATTCAACCTTGTCTGGAAAGCCCCACCAGGAGACTATAAAACCATCTATAAGAGCCTGTCTAGCTTGGTATATATGCCTCCTGATAGTGTACTCACTACTAGAGTCATATAGACCATCTAAAGGATACGAAGGAGTTGCAGTCTCTCTCCTCCCTCTTACTACCTTCTCAGGATCGTAGCCAGCACTGTTCCATCCCAACCACTCATGTACTACACCCGTTCCCCAAGGAGTTCCGTACCAGGCATAGTAGAAAGCTAGGACCTTTTTATCGAATCCCAGCGGCCGCATTACGCTCGACCTCAGCTATCCGCCCTCACTCCTATCCATATTTAAGCTTTGTCTCCATGGACTTTATTAGCTTGTTGTTAAGAGAGGAAGAAAAATTACTGAGTTTAGTCTCTGCTCCGTTAGAAACGGACATTGTTAGTCTACTTTTGCTAGAAGAGAGTAGAAATTCCTTCAGCATTCTACCAAGCTTTAAGAATCTTTTTACAACCGAGATATGTATACTAGAGCAGAGGGCCTCAAATGCTATAAGACCTCAAATTCATGACTGCTTCAAGCTCGTCACTTCATCTAGTGCTCTTTTGTATATTTTCTCAGCAATTTCAAGCTTATCCACTAGAATCCTACCACTTTCGAGTGCCTCTAGAGTAAACCAAGCTGGTGCATGATTTAAAATTCTGATGTCCACAGGATAACCTATTTTCTCAGAGAGCTCCTTCTCCAGTATGAACTTATAGTTTAGAGGATCCACACTTGGATCTGTGTAGAGGGCTATATCAATATCCCTGAAGGGGTAGTCCTTTAAAAAGGATCCATAAATTACTGCTAGTAGAACTCCTCCACTCCTCTCCAGAATCTTTCTAAGCTTGTCAATGATCTTTTTCTTTTCTTCCGGATCTATTTCATAAAATTTAAATTTTTCATACATTTCTAGTTCTAATGACATATTCTTCAACCTCTTTAATAAGATCCTCAATTATTTTTAATCCATTACTCTTGGTCTCTCTGTATATTCTAGAGTCGTCTATCTCCCAGTATCTATGTATTATTAGGTTTCTTA